>NZ_JAOCEW010000014.1:0-113243 GCF_029841665.1 Stenotrophomonas sp. GD03819 | reverse complement strand
CGATCTCTTTACTTGGTAGCGGGGGCAGGATTTGAACCTGCGACCTTCGGGTTATGAGCCCGACGAGCTGCCAGACTGCTCCACCCCGCATCAGAAGCGGAATTATGAGCGATAACTTCAAAACATGCAAGCTTTCCCTCATTCATCAGACCGGTTGGCGCCGATTCGATGTTGGTAGCGGGGGCAGGATTTGAACCTGCGACCTTCGGGTTATGAGCCCGACGAGCTGCCAGACTGCTCCACCCCGCACCGGAAGTGTTTGAACTGCTGCCCCGCTCTTTCGAGGAGGGCTACCGCAACGATGTTCTGGCTGAACCGCTGCTGTGACAACTCACGCTGCGCATATTACACGAATCGCGCAGCTTTGTGTCAACTTTTATGCAAGATGCGCAAATGCCTGCTGGCACCAGACCATGATCGGGTTCCAGGCCAGGCCCAGCGCCAGCAGTGCCAGCGCGTTCACGCCCAGCACCAGGCCCAGCACGCGGTCGTTGCTGCGCGGCATGGCCTCGCCCACCGGCTCATCGAAGTACATGACCTTGATGACGCGCAGGTAGTAGAAGCAGCCGACCACGGCGCACAGCACGCCGAGGATGGCCAGCCACAGCAGGCCGCCATTGACGGCAGCGCCCAGCACGGCCAGCTTGGTCCAGAAGCCCAGGAACGGCGGGATGCCGGCCAGCGACGCCATGATGCACAGCACCAGGCCGGCCATCCACGGGTTGCGGGCGTTCAGGCCCTTGAAGTCCTCGATGTTCTCGGCTTCAAAGCCGGCACGCGACAGCGCGATGATCGCGCCGAAGGCGGCGGTGGACATGATGGCGTAGGCCAGTGCGTAGAACAGCGCAGCGGCATAGCCCTGCGCGCCACCACCGGCGATGCCCATCAGCAGGAAGCCGATGTGCGAGACGGTGGAGAACGCCAGCATGCGCTTGAGGTTGCTCTGCGCGATGGCCATCAGGTTGCCGATGACCAGCGAGACCGCGGCCAGGCCGGCGATCAGCAGCTGCAGTTCGGTCGACAGCGGGCCCACGCCCATTTCCAGCAGGCGGTAGGCCATGCCGAAGGCGGCCAGCTTCGGCGCCGAGCTGATGAACAGCGCGATCGGTGCCGGGGCACCCTGGTACACGTCCGGCAGCCACATGTGGAACGGTGCGGCACCCAGCTTGAAGGCGACGCCGGCGATCATGAACACTGCACCGGTGATCAGCAGCACGCGCTCTTCCGAGTGCGGGATGGCGTCGCGGATGACGTCCAGGTGCAGGCTGCCGGTGGCGCCGTAGATCAGCGACATGCCGTACAGCAGCAGGCCCGAGGCCAGCGAGCCGAGCACGATGTACTTCATCGCCGCTTCCGAGGCCAGGCCGTTCTCACGGTTGCTGGCGACCAGGGCGTAGGAGCACAGCGCCAGCAGTTCCAGGCCCAGGTAGACCATCAGCAGGCTGCCGGCCGACACCAGGATCATCATGCCGGCGGTGCCGAACAGGATCAGCACCGGGATCTCGCCCTGGAACAGGTTGCGGTCACGCAGGTAACGCCAGCCATAGACCAGGGTCAGGCCGCTGAGCAGCACGATCCCGGTCTTCATCACGTCCGCGGCGGTATCGCGCACGAACATGCCATGGAAGACCTCCCCCTGCCCGCCCACGCCGGTGGCCAGCATGAACAGCACCACGGCCAGCGCAGCGAGCGAGAACAGGTGGGTGACGATCTTGTTCCGGTTGCTGACGAACAGGTCGAGGATCATCAGGGCGAAGGCGCTGCCGATCAGCACCAGCTCGGGAGCGAGCGGTGGCAGGTCAGCGGCGGTCAATGGCAGCAGCGGCGAGGTGGTCATCATCAAATCCTGGAATTACAGCAGCTTGCTGGATGCGATCTGCATCGCCAGCTTCGCGATCGAGGGCTCCATCAGGTCGGTCAGCGGCTTGGGGTAGATGCCCAGCGCCAGCACGCCGATGGCGAACACGCCCAGCACCAGCCATTCGCGGCCGTTGATGTCCTTCAGTTCGGCCACGTGGCTGTTGGCCACCTCGCCGAAGAAGATGCGCTTGTACAGCCACAGGGTGTAGGCGGCACCGATGATCAGGGTGGTGGCCGCGCCCAGTGCGATCCACGGATTACGCTGGAAAGCCGACAGAATGACCATGAACTCACCGACGAAACCGCTGGTGCCCGGCAGGCCGGCATTGGCCATGAAGAACAGCATGGCGAAGGTGGCGAACCACGGCATCACGTTGACCACTCCGCCGTAATCGGCGATGCGGCGGCTGTGCATGCGGTCGTACAGCACGCCGACGCAGGAGAACATCGCACCGGACACGAAGCCGTGCGAGATCATCTGCACCATGGCGCCCTGCAGGCCCAGGCGGGCGGCATCGGCGTTGCCGGCCTCACGCACCAGCCACAGGGCGATGAAGGTGCCCAGGGTGACGAAGCCCATGTGCGCGATCGACGAATAGGCGATCAGCTTCTTCATGTCGTCCTGCACCAGAGCGACCAGGCCGACGTAGATCACCGCGATCAGCGACAGCGCGATCACCAGCCAGGCCCATTCCTGCGACGCGTCCGGGACGATCGGCAGGTTGAAGCGCAGGAAGCCGTAGCCACCGATCTTCAGCGCAATGGCAGCGAGGATCACCGAACCGGCGGTCGGCGCTTCCACGTGCGCGTCCGGCAGCCAGGTGTGCACCGGGAACATCGGCACCTTGACCGCGAAGGCGATCAGGAAGGCGAAGAAGATCCAGGTCTGTTCCTTGGCCGACAGCGGCAGCGCGTACAGGTCGGCCAGCTGGAAGCTGCCGCCCTTCATGTACAGGTAGATCAGCGCCACCAGCATCAGCACCGAGCCGAGGAAGGTGTACAGGAAGAACTTCAGCGCGGCGTAGATGCGGCGCGGGCCGCCCCAGACACCGATGATCAGGAACATCGGGATCAGCATCGCCTCGAAGAACACGTAGAACAGCATCGCGTCCGTCGCGGCGAAGATGCCGACGGTGACGCCTTCCAGGATCAGGAAGGCCGCCACGTACTGGTTCACGCGCTTGTCGATGGCGCTCCAGGCGCCGATCAGGGCAAGCACGCTGACCAGGGTGGTCAGCAGGATCAGCGCCACGGCAATGCCGTCCACGCCCAGGTTGTAGCCGATCTTGTACGCCGGGATCCAGGCATGGGTCTCGACGAACTGCAGGCCGTCGATGCCCGCGTTGTAGCCGCTCAGCAGCGAGAGGCTTGCAACGAAGGTGAGCACCGCGACACCCAGCGACGCCCAGCGGGCGGTCTGCGCATCACGGATCGCAAGGATCAGGGCACCACCGATGATCGGCAGCCAGATGAGGACACTGAGTAGAGGCCAGTTCGACACGTCTTCTTATTCCGTACAGGTCATCAACGCAGGTAATGCATCAGCACGCCCAGCAGGGCAATCAGGCCGATGATCATCGCGAAGGCGTAGTGATAGAGGAAACCGGATTGGGTACGACGCAGCACGCCGGCTGCAACGTCCACAACACGTGCCGAGAGATTGACCACGCCGTCGACGATGTTGCTGTCGATCCAGCGCGAGACCTTGCCCAGCTTGACGCTGCCGCCGGCAAAGCCATCGATCCACAGCTTGTCGAAGCCGTACTTGTTTTCCAGCACCGAAACGATCGGGGCGAAGGTCTTGCGCGCCTTGCCCGACAGGTCCGGCTTCCACAGGTAGAACAGCGCGGCCAGCAGGAAGCCCGCGAGGGTCAGCCAGAACGGCGGCAGCATCATGCCGTGCAGCGCGAACGCGACCGGACCATGGAACTCTTCACCCAGGAACGCGACGGTGTTCTTGGCCGGATCGTAGAAGTCGACGATGCCGGTGAAGAACGTCTGCGCCTGGCCCTTGATCGCCTCGTGCGCATGCTGGCCGGCCCAGTCGGTGCCATGCAGCATCGGGCCGATGCTGAAGAAGCCGATGGCGATCGACGGGATGGCCAGCAGGATCAGCGGCAGGGTCACCACCCACGGGGTTTCGTGCGGCTCATGCGGACCGTGGCCATGGCCGTGGTCGTCATGGGCATCGCCATGGTGGGCGTCGGCGGCGTGGTGATCGTCATGGCCATGGCCATGATCGTCGTGCGCGTCGCGGAAGCGTTCCTTGCCATGGAAGGTCATGAACAGCAGGCGGAAGCTGTAGAAGCTGGTCACCAGCACGCCACCCAGCACTGCCCAGTAACCATAGGTGGCCACCCAGCTGTTCTGCATGTGAGCGTGGATCTCGGCCGCCTCGATGATGGTGTCCTTCGAATAGAAGCCGGAGAAGAACGGCGTACCGACCAGGGCCAGCGTACCGATCCACATGGTGACGAAGGTGATCGGCATGTACTTGCGCAGGCCGCCCATCTTGCGCATGTCCTGCTCGTGGTGCATCGCGATGATGACCGAGCCGGCGCCCAGGAACAGCAGCGCCTTGAAGAAGGCGTGGGTCATCAGGTGGAACACGGCCGCCGAATAGGCCGACACGCCCAGGGCGACGGTCATGTAGCCCAGCTGCGACAGCGTGGAGTACGCGACGACGCGCTTGATGTCGTTCTGCACGATGCCGATCAGGCCGGTGAAGAACGCGGTGGTGGCACCGATGAACAGCACGAAGTTCAGCGCGGTCTGCGACAGCTCGAACAGCGGCGACATGCGGGTGACCATGAAGATACCGGCGGTCACCATCGTCGCGGCGTGGATCAGTGCCGAGATCGGGGTCGGGCCTTCCATCGAGTCCGGCAGCCACACGTGCAGCGGGACCTGGGCCGACTTGCCCATGGCGCCGATGAACAGGCAGATGCAGATGACGGTGGCGATCGACCAGATCACCGGCTCGTTCAGCAGCTGCATGCCCAGGATCGTGCCGTCCCAGATCTGCAGCTGGGCGCGCGGGTCAGCCAGCATGCCGGCCTGCGAGAACACCTGCGAGTAGTCCAGGGTGCCGAACACCCACAGCACGCCGGCGATGCCCAGCAGGAAGCCGAAGTCACCGACGCGGTTGACCAGGAACGCCTTCATGTTGGCGAAGATCGCGGTCGGGCGCTTGAACCAGAAGCCGATCAGCAGGTACGACACCAGGCCAACCGCTTCCCAGCCGAAGAACAGCTGCAGGAAGTTGTTGCTCATCACCAGGGTGAGCATCGAGAAGGTGAACAGCGAGATGTAGCTGAAGAACCGCTGGTAGCCCGGATCGTCCTGCATGTAGCCGATCGTGTAGATGTGGACCAGCAGCGACACGAAGGTCACCACCACCATCATCATCGCGGTCAGCTTGTCGACCATGAAGCCGACGTGGGCCGAGTACTGGCCGACTTCAAAGAACGTGTAGATGTTCTGGTTGAACGGCTGCGCACCGCCCCAGAGCAGCTGGTAGAGCGTGTACATCGACAGGCCGCAGGCAACCGCAACGCCGAGGATGGTGATGGTCTGCGCGCCGAAGCGCTTGACCTGGCGACCGAACAGGCCGGCGATGATGCTGCCGAACAGCGGTGCAAGCACCACTGCGATCAACAGACTCTTGGAGAGAGTGATTTCCATCTGTGGATCAGCCCTTCAACGAATCGACTTCGCCGACATTGATCGTGCGGCGGGTACGGAACAGGGTCACCAGGATCGCCAGGCCGATGGCGGCTTCCGCGGCGGCGACGGTCAGGATGAAGAACACGAACAGCTGGCCGGACGGATCGCCCAGCTGACGCGAGAACGCGACGAAATTGACGTTCACCGACAGCAGCATCAGCTCGATCGACATCAGCAGGACGATGACGTTCTTCCGGTTGAGGAAGATGCCGGCCAGGCTGATGGCGAACAGCACCGCGCCCAGCGCAAGCATGTGGCCAAGGGTAATCACGGCTGGGTCTCCTCGCCGGTGGCCGGCTTGCTGTTGCTGTGCACGACCGGCGCTTCGGCCCCCATCTTGACCATGCGCAGGCGCTGGCCGGCCTTGACCATGGTCTGCTCGCCCGGGTTCTGGCTCTTCACGCCGGTACGGCGACGCAGGGTCAGCATCACGGCGGCAACCACGGCCACGGTCAGGATGACCGCAGCGAACTCGAACGGCAGCAGGTATTCGGTGAACAGCGTGCGCGCCAGCCAGGTGACGTTGGAGCTGTCGGCAGCGACCGCGGCGGCGTTGTCGGCGGGGAACGGGGTAACCGCCCTGCCCTTCACGCCGATCAGGATCAGCATCTGGACCAGCATGGCCACGGCAACGATCAGGCCGACCGGCAGGTAGCGGACCCAGCCCTCACGCATCTTGGTGGGATCGATGTCCAGCATCATCACCACGAACAGGAACAGCACCATCACCGCGCCGACATACACCAGCACCAGTGCCACACCGAGGAACTCGGCGCCGACCAGCAGCCAGACGCAGGCGATGGAGAAGAAGGTCAGCACCAGGCAGAGCACGGCGTGAACCGGGTTGCGCACGCTGATCACCGCACCGGCCGAAACCGTTGCCGCGATGGCGAACACCCAGAAAGCGATATTTACCCAATCCATCTCTCGACCTCAGCGGTAAGCGGCATCGGCGGCGCGACGCTCGGCGATCTCGGACTCGAGACGGTCGCCCAGGGCCAGCAGCTGCGGCTTGGTAACGATGTTTTCGCCACGATTCTCGAAGTGGTACTCGAGGATGTGGGTTTCGACGATCGAGTCCACCGGGCAGCTTTCTTCACAGAAGCCGCAGAAGATGCACTTGAACAGATCGATGTCATAGCGCGTGGTACGGCGGGTGCCGTCTTCGCGCTTGGCCGAGTCGATGGTGATGGCCAGTGCCGGGCACACCGCTTCGCACAGCTTGCAGGCGATGCAGCGCTCTTCACCGTTGGGGTAACGGCGCAGGGCGTGCAGGCCACGGAAGCGCGGCGACTGCGGGAACTTCTCCATCGGGTACATCATCGTGTACTTGGGCTTGAAGCTGTACTTCAAGGTCAGCCAGAGACCGGCCAGCAGTTCGAGCAGCAGCAGGCTCTTGAAGTAATGGGTAATCCTGTTCATCACTTTAGACGCCCTTTTGAATCACGCCGAAGAACACCATGACGGCGGTAACCGCGATCCACAGAATGGCCAGCGGGATGAAGACCTTCCAGCCCAGGCGCATGATCTGGTCATAGCGGAAGCGCGGGAAGCTGGCACGGAACCAGATGTAGGCACTGGCGAAGAAGAACACCTTGACGAACAGCCACGGTGCACCGCCCTTCCAGATCCAGTCGACCAGCGGCGAGACATCGCCGAAGTTGACCCAGCCCTGGACCGGACTCAGCCAGCCGCCGAGGAAGAAGATCGAGATCAGGAAGCTGATCAGGATCATGTTGGCGTATTCGGCCAGGAAGAACAGGGCGAAGGCACCGCCGGAGTACTCGACCATGTGGCCGGCAACGATTTCCGACTCGCCTTCCACCACGTCGAACGGCGCGCGGTTGGTTTCGGCCACACCCGACACCCAGTAGATGACGAACAGCGGGAACAGCGGCAGCAGGAACCAGTCGAAGAAGCCGGAGCTGCCGGCCTGCGCCATCACGATGTTGCTCAGGTTCAGGCTGCCAGCGGCGATCATCACGCCGACCAGGGCGAAGCCCATGGCGATTTCGTAGCTGATCATCTGCGCCGAGGCGCGCATCGCACCCAGGAACGCGTACTTCGAGTTGGATGCCCAACCGGCCAGGATGATGCCGTAGATGCCCAGCGAGGTCATCGCCAGCAGGTACAGCAGGCCGGCGTTGGCGTTGGACAGCACGATCTGCGAATCGAAGGGCACCACCGACCAGGCCGCGAAGGCCGGGGCCAGGGTGATCAGCGGCGCCAGCAGGTAGATCGCCTTGTTGGCGCTGCTCGGCTGGACCACTTCCTTGAACAGCAGCTTGAAGACGTCGGCGAAGGCCTGGAAGATGCCCATGCCCACGTACATCGGGCCGTGGCGGACGTGCATCCAGCCGATCAGCTTGCGTTCCCAGACCACGTAGAAGGCCACCGAGATGATCACCGGCACGGTGATCACCAGGATCTTCAGGATGATCCAGATCAGCGCGCCGATGTCACCGAGGCCAAGCAGCCACTGGTGCAGCGGGTCGACCGCGTTCAACAGCAATTCGTTCATGCAGCCACCACCGATACGCGAGCGGCACCCAGCGGCGCGGTCGCGCCGTGGCCCGATTCAATCCAGACCGAACCCGCAGCAACGCGGGCGTCGACCACCACCGGCAGGGTGGCCTTGCCGGCATCGGTGCCGACCTTGGCCATCTGCCCTTCCTGCAGCTGCAGGCGCGCGGCATCGTCAGCGTTCAGCACGATGCGCGGGGCGTTGTTGAGCGGATGCGACTGCAGCGCCGGGGCGCGACGGATCACCGCATCGGTGCGGTAGATCGCGGCGGTCGAAGCCACTTCCAGGCCTTCACCGGCAACCGCCGGCTGCGCCGAAGCGGCGACGTCGACCGACACCGGGGCCAGGCTGGCACGCAGGCCGGCCAGGTCGGTGAAGTCGAAACCGGCCAGCGCCATGTCGCCGCCCAGTGCGCGCAGCACGCGCCAGCCTTCACGGGCCTCGCCCGGCAGCTTGCCGCCGGCACGGGCCGACTGCTCGCGACCATCGAGGTTGGTCAGGGTGGCATCGATTTCCGGCAGCGCACCGATCGGCAGGATCACGTCGGCAACGTCGCGGGTGGACACGCAGGCGAACTGGCTGAAGGCCACCACCTGGGCACCGGCCAGCGCCTTGCGCGCGGCGGGGGCGTCGGCGAAGTCCAGGCCCGGCTCCAGGCCGTACACCACGTAGGCCTGGCGCGGCTGCGCCAGCATGGCGGCCACGTCCTTGCCGGCCGGCAGCACGCCGGCGCGGGTCAGGCCCACGGCATTGGCGCCCTGCGGGATGCGGCACAGCTTGGCACCGGTGGCGGCAGCGAAATCACGCGCAGCGGCGCGGATCGCGGCAGCCTGCGGGTGGTTCTCGGCGATGCCACCGACGATCAGCACGGTGTTGCTGCCGCCCTGCACGGCCGAACGCAGCTCGGCGTTGGCCAGCGCGTCGACGAACTTCGACGGCGCGACGATCTGCTTGCCGGCGATGCCGAAGGCGAAGTCGAAGTCCACCGGGTTGATGACGTGGATCTTCGCGCCCTTGGTGGTCTGCGCCTTGCGCAGACGGGCGTGCAGCAGCGGCAGTTCGTGGCGGATGTTGCTGCCCAGAACGACGATGCGGTCGGCGCCTTCGATCTCCGCCAGCGGCAGGCCGAACACTTCGGCGGTGGCGGCGTCGGAGAAATCGCGGTTGTTGATGCGGTGGTCGATGTTGGTCGAGCCCAGGCCCTTGGCCAGGCGGGACAGCAACGCGCCCTCCTCGTTCGAGGTGGACGGATGCACCAGCACGCCCAGGTTGTCGCCCTGGTTCGCCTTGAGGATTTCGGCGGCTGCGGCCAGGCCTTCGGCCCAGCTCACTTCCTTCCACTCACCATTGACCTTGCGCAGCGGCTTGACCGCACGGTCTTCGCTGTACAGGCCCTGGTGCGAGTAGCGGTCACGGTCGGACAGCCAGCACTCGTTCACCGCTTCATTGTCGCGCGGCACGGTGCGCAGCACTTCGCCGCGACGCACGTGCAGGAACAGGTTCGAACCCATCGCGTCGTGGTAACCCAGCGACTCGCGCGCGGTCAGTTCCCACGGGCGGGCGCGGAACTGGAACACCTTGTTGGTCAGCGCACCGACCGGGCACACGTCGACGACGTTGCCCGACAGCTCGGTGGTCAGCGGCTTGCCGTCGAAGGTACCGATCTGCAGGTTCTCACCGCGGTACATGCCACCCAGTTCGTAGGTACCGGCCACGTCGGCGGTGAAGCGGACGCAGCGGGTGCACTGGATGCAGCGGGTCATCTCGGTGGCGACCAGCGGGCCCATGTCCTCGTCCGGCACCACGCGCTTGCGCTCGTTGAAGCGGCTGACCGAACGGCCATAGCCCAGCGACACGTCCTGCAGCTCGCACTCGCCGCCCTGATCGCAGATCGGGCAGTCCAGCGGGTGGTTGATGAGCAGGAACTCCATCACCGAGCGCTGGAACTTCAGTGCCTTTTCGCTGCGGGTGGCGACCTTCATGCCGTCCATCACCGGGGTAGCGCAGGCCGGCGCCGGCTTCGGCGACTTCTCCACGTCCACCAGGCACATGCGGCAGTTGGCGGCAATCGGCAGCTTCTCGTGGTAGCAGAAGCGCGGAATCGAAATGCCGGCCTTGTCGGCCGCCTGGATGATCATCGAACCCTTGGGCACGACCAGGGACTTGCCATCGATTTCGATGGTCACGTGATCCGGTGGCACGTTCGGGTTTACGGGTTGCGCGCTCATGCGGCGGCTGCCTCCACCTTCTTGCCGTCAACCATCGAATGACCGTTGACGATGTAGTACTCGAATTCGTCCCAGAACTGGCGCAGGAAGCCCTGGATGGGCCATGCAGCCGCTTCACCGAACGCACAGATGGTGTGGCCTTCGATCTGGCCGGCCACCGCCTTCAGCTGGTGCAGGTCTTCCATCGTGGCCTTGCCGGCGACGATGCGCTCCAGCACGCGATGCATCCAGCCGGTACCTTCACGGCACGGGGTGCACTGGCCGCAGGATTCCTTGTGGAAGAACTGGCTGATGCGGCAGGCGAACTTGACGCAGCACACGCTGTCGTCGAGCACCACGATCGCACCCGAACCCAGGCCGGAGCCCAGCGCACGGATGGTGTCGTAGTCCATCGGCAGGTCCTTCAGCTCGGCCGCGGTCAGCACCGGCATCGACACACCGCCCGGGATCGCGCCCTTCAGGGTGCGGCCCGGACGCAGACCACCGGCCATTTCCAGCAGATCGTGGAATTTGGTGCCCAGCGGCACTTCGAAGTTGCCACCGTTCTGCACGCAGCCGGACACCGAGAAGCACTTCGGGCCGCCGTTGGCGGTCAGGCTCAGGCCCTTGAACCACTCCGGGCCGTTGCGGATGATCGCCGGCACCGAACCATAGGTTTCGGTGTTGTTGATCGTCGACGGCTTGCCGTACAGGCCGAAGTTGGCCGGGAACGGCGGCTTGTAGCGCGGCTGGCCCTTCTTGCCTTCCAGCGATTCCATCAGCGCGGTTTCTTCGCCGCAGATGTAGGCGCCAGCGCCCAGCGCGCCGTAGATGTCGATGTCCACGCCGCTGCCGAGGATGTTCTTGCCCAGCCAGCCGTTCGCATAGGCATCGGCCAAGGCCTGTTCGAAGTGCTCGAACGGCTCATGGTGGAACTCACCGCGCAGGTAGTTGTAGCCCACGGTCGAACCGGTGGCGTAGCAGGCGATCGCCATGCCTTCCACCACCGAATGCGGGTTGTAGCGCAGGATGTCGCGATCCTTGCAGGTGCCCGGCTCGGATTCGTCCGAGTTGCAGAGGATGTACTTCTGCATGTTGCCCTTGGGCATGAAGGACCACTTCAGGCCGGTCGGGAAGCCTGCGCCACCGCGGCCGCGCAGGCCCGAGGCCTTGACCATCTCGATGACCTGCTCCGGCGGGATCTTCTCTTCGAGGATCTTGCGCAGGGCGGCGTAGCCACCGGTCTTCAGGTAGCTTTCGTACGACCACGGGGTGTCGTAATGCAGGGTGGTGTAGACCACCTGGTGCGGCAGCGGCGCGGGGCCGACCGGACCCTTGGATTCGTGGTGATGTGCCATGCCCTTACTCCAGCCCGTCCAGCAGCTCGTCGACCTTTTCCAGGGTCAGACGCTCATGGTAGTGACCGTTGATGACCATCATCGGCGCGCCACCGCAACCGGCCAGGCACTCTTCCTCGCGCTTGAGGTAGACGCGGCCGTCCGGGGTCGATTCACCGTGCTTGATGCCCAGCTTCTTCTCGCAATGGCGGACGATGTCCTCGGCGCCATTGAGCCAGCAGCTGATGTTGGTGCAGATGGCCACGTTGTTGCGGCCCACCTTCTCGGTCTCGAACATCGAGTAGAAGCTGGCGACCTCGTAGGCCCACACCGGCGGCAGATCAAGGTACTTGGCCACGCCGGCGATCAGCTCGTCGGTCAGCCAGCCCTCGTTCTGTTCCTGGGCCGCATGCAGGCCCTGCAGCACGGCAGAGCGCTTGCGGTCCGGCGGGAACTTGGACAGCCAGTGATCGATGTGAGCGCGGGTCTTGTCGCTCAGCACCACCATCGGGTCGACGTCGCGCGCCGCCTCGAAATTACCTGTCGCCTTCATCGGCCGACCTCAGCGAAATGCATAACGTGAAATTCCAGAAACTGCGGCGCCGGCTTGCGCCGGCTGCCTGCAGCGGGCGTTGGCGTGGCGGACGGCATTACCGGTCAACCTCGCCGAACACCAGGTCGTAGGTACCGATCATCGCCACCACGTCGGCCAGCATGTGGCCGCGCACGACCGAATCGATCGAGGACAGGTGGGCGAAGCCCGGTGCGCGCAGGTGCACGCGGAACGGCTTGTTGGCGCCATCGGAGACCAGGTAGCAGCCGAACTCGCCCTTGGGCGCTTCCACTGCCGCATAGGTCTCGCCGGCCGGCACGCAATAGCCTTCACTGAACAGCTTGAAGTGATGGATCAGCGCTTCCATGTCGTCCTTCATGTCCTCGCGCTTGGGCGGAGCGACCTTGAAGTTCTTCACCATCACCGGGCCCGGGTTGGCCTTCAGCCACGCCACGCACTGCTTGATGATGCGGTTGGATTCGCGCATTTCGGCAACGCGGACCAGGTAACGGTCGTAGCAGTCGCCTTCCTTGCCCAGCGGGATGTCGAAATCGACGGCATCGTACTTGGCGTACGGACGCTTCTTGCGCAGGTCCCAGGCGATGCCCGAGCCGCGCAGCATCACGCCGGTCATGCCCCACTGGTGGGCCAGTTCCGGAGTGACCACGCCGATACCGACGGTACGCTGCTTCCAGATGCGGTTGTCGGTCAGCAGGGTTTCGTATTCGTCGATGCGCTTGGGGAACTCGACGGTGAAGTTCTCCAGGAAGTCCAGCAGCGAGCCTTCGCGCGAAGCATTGAGCTGCTTCAGCGCCTTGCCCTTGTGCCAGCGCGATTCCTTGTACTTCGGCATGTGGTCCGGCAGGTCGCGGTAGACACCGCCCGGACGGTAGTACGCCGCGTGCATGCGCGCGCCGGAGACCGCTTCATAGCAGTCCATCAGCTCTTCGCGCTCGCGGAAGGCGTACAGCATCACCGCCATCGCACCCAGGTCGAGCGCGTTGGAGCCCAGCCACATCAGGTGGTTGAGGATGCGGGTGATTTCGTCGTACATGGTGCGGATGTACTGCGCACGCTCCGGCGCCTCGATGCCCATCAGGGTCTCGATCGCGCGCACGTAGGCGTGCTCGTTGCACATCATCGACACGTAATCCAGGCGATCCATGTAGCCGATCGACTGGTTGAACGGCTTGGACTCGGCCAGCTTTTCGGTACCACGGTGCAGCAGGCCCACGTGCGGGTCGGCGCGCATGATGGTTTCGCCGTCCATTTCCAGGATCAGGCGCAGCACACCGTGCGCGGCCGGATGCTGCGGGCCGAAGTTCATGGTGTAGTTGCGGATTTCCTGCCGGCTTTCGGCGGCGTTGCTGGCGAATGCTTCGCCGGCCTGGTGTACGTGGCTCACTTCACTGCCTCCTGCGCGCGCTCACCTTCTGCGGTCTGCAGACGGGCGTCGTCGCGGATCACGCGCGGCACGCCGACGCGCGGCTCCACCGAGGTGACCGGTTCGTAGATCACGCGCTTCTTTTCTTCGTCGTAGCGGACTTCGACATTGCCGATCAGCGGGAAGTCCTTGCGGAACGGATGGCCGACGAAACCGTAGTCGGTCAGGATCCGGCGCAGGTCCGGGTGGCCTTCGAAGATCACGCCGTACAGGTCGAACGCTTCGCGCTCGAACCAGTTCAGGCCCGGCCAGATGCTGGTCAGCGAGGACACCACCGGCAGCGCTTCGTCAGGGGCGAAGCACCGCAGGTGCATCATCAGGTTGTGCTGGTACGAGCGCAGCTGGGCGACCACGGCGAAGCGCTGGGTCGGCATGTGCTGAGGGCGGGCACCGTCGGCGCCGTTTTCCTCGGTGGGGAACTCGCCCCACGCGAAGCGGCCCTGGGCCTTGCCTTCGACGCCGCGGCTGAAGCCCTGAGAAGACACGTCGGCGGTGTCCCATTCGTCGGAGCCATAACCAAGGTAGTCGACGCCGCAGAGATCCACGGCCTGTTCGAAACCAAACTCGTCACGCAGCGCCAGGGCGGTGGCGTGCCACTCGGCGGCAGGCACTTCCAGCGTCACTTCGCCGCGGGGTTCGACCACGATGACTTTCGCACCAGCGAAACGTGCGGACAGTCGGTCGATGAAGGATGCTTGCTCTGCCATGGGGGCTTGGCGCGCTCTTGTCAGGTGAAGGGGTCAGCGGGCGATGGTCTGTGTACGCCAGATCTTCTTCTGCAGCTGCAGGATCCCGTACACCAGCGCCTCGGCGGTCGGCGGGCAGCCCGGGACGTAGACGTCCACCGGCACCACGCGATCACAGCCGCGCACCACAGAATAGGAGTAGTGGTAATAGCCGCCACCGTTGGCGCAGCTACCCATCGAGATGACCCACTTCGGGTCCGGCATCTGGTCGTAGACCTTGCGCAGCGCCGGGGCCATCTTGTTGACCAGGGTACCGGCCACGATCATCACGTCGGACTGACGCGGCGACGGGCGGAACACCACGCCGTAGCGGTCAAGGTCCAGGCGCGCGGCGCCGGCGTGCATCATCTCGACCGCGCAGCAGGCCAGACCGAAGGTCATCGGCCACATCGAGCCGGTGCGCGCCCAGTTCAGCAGTGCATCGACGCTGGTGGTGACGAAGCCCTTTTCCAGCAGCGGGTTGTCGCCTTCCGGCCGCAGGATGTCATCAACCCGGCCTTCCGGCGTGGGGTTGTTCATGAGGCCATCGAGAGTCTGAATCACTCCCATTCCAGCGCTCCCTTCTTCCAGACGTAAATGAAACCGAGGAACAGCATGCCGACGAACAGGCCCATGGTGATGAGCGAACGGGCACCCAGCTCCATGAAGACCTGGGTCCACGGCACGATGAAGATGATTTCCAGGTCGAAGACGATGAACTGAATCGCGATCAGGTAGTAGCGCACGTCGAACTTCATGCGCGCGTCTTCGAAGGCCTCGAAGCCGCACTCGTACGGCGACAGCTTCTCCAGATCGGGGCGGCGGGGACCGAGGAATCGACCAACCAGCATCAGCGTAACGCCGATACCGGTGGCAACGATCAGAAACAGCAGAGACGGCAAATATTCGGCCAGCACAGCGATTCTCTCTTGCCTCTGCCGCCGCGCCTGCAGGCGCTTTGGCATGGGGGAGTGGACGGGAATCTGCCTGGCGCCTTGCGCGCCAGACGAACCCGCTTTACTTACAAATGGTGCCCAAGAGGGGACTCGAACCCCTACGACTTGCGTCGCTACCACCTCAAGGTAGTGCGTCTACCAATTCCGCCACCTGGGCAAACGATCACATCAGACTATCTTCCCGATGCGCCGCGTATTGTAACCGGCTTCAGTCTTTCTGGGAGCCTTCCGAAGGCTTTTCTTCACCAGAAACCGAAGATTCCGCCTGAGCCGGCACATTCGCGGCCGGAACCGGGGCGGCCGGGACCGCATCGGCCTTCGGAACGGCCGGCAGCTCGCCCGCCGGAGCCGCCGGAGCGACGGCCGCCGGAGCGGACATCAGGCCCAGATCCTGGTCGGCCGCCGGGCGGCTGCCATGACCGGCATACCAGGCCATGAAGAGGCTGATGCCGAAGAACACGACAGCCAGCCACTTGGTCGATTTGGACAGGAAGTTCGAGGCGCCACGCGCACCGAACACCGTACCCGAGGCACCGGCACCAAAGCCCGAACCCGCCGCCGCACCCGAACCACGCTGCATCAGGATCAGCGCGATCATGGCCACAGCGACCAGCACGTAGACGACATTGAGGATCAACATCAGCATTGGAAACCGCCCTCGGACAAAACTTCTAGGATTAGTTCGCGGCCGCCGCCCTTGCGATGGCCAGGAAGTCCGCGGCCACCAGGGAGGCGCCGCCGACCAGCCCACCATCGACATCCGGCTGCGCGAACAGTTCCCCGGCATTGTCGGGCTTCACGCTACCGCCGTAAACAATGGGCAGTGAATCAGCGATTCTAGCATCGATGCGCGCGACTTCGCCACGGATGAACGCGTGCACCTGCTGCGCCTGCTCCTTGGTGGCGGTACGGCCGGTACCGATGGCCCAGACCGGCTCGTAGGCGACCACGGCCTTGGCGAAACCGGCCGCGCCGACCAGCTCCAGCACCGGCGCCAGCTGGCTGGCGATGACCGCTTCAGTCTGCCCGGCCTCGCGCTGTTCCAGGGTCTCGCCCACGCACAGCACCGGCACCAGGCCGGCGTGCTGGGCGGCGGCGAACTTGCGTGCGACCAGCTCGCTGCTTTCATGGTGGTACTGGCGACGCTCGGAATGGCCGACCAGGCCATAGCGGGCCCCGACCTCGACCAGCATGGCCGCGCAGACTTCGCCGGTGTAGGCGCCCTTCTCGTTGCTGCTCACGTCCTGTGCGCCAAAGGCCAGGCCGGCCTCGCCGAAGTCCTCGACCAGCTCCCCCAGGTAGGGCAGCGGCGGCAGGATCACCACGTCCACTCCCTCCAGCGGCAGCCCAGCGGCCACCTGCCCCAGCAGTTCATTGGCGAATTGACGGCTGCCATGCAGCTTCCAGTTTCCGGCGACGATCTTGCGGCGCATGAGCGGGTGGCTCCTGTGTGAAGTCAGCCGGTCATGATACCCGTTGCGGCAAAAATCCGTTTCCTTGTAAGCGGTTACATGGATTTTCAGCCAACGGCGCAGCCCCTCGTGGCGGGGGTTGGGTTGGTCGCGGAGAGCCCGGCTAGATCTGGGGCTTGGCCGGGCGGGCGGGACTGCGCAGGGGGCGCTGCAAGTCCCCCTCCGGGGCCCGGCCCAGCCGCTGGCGGCTGGGCGTTCGGGCGCTTGCGAAGCAGTGCTTCGCAAACAAAGCGCCCTCACCCTTGTAAGCTCGATCGCCGCCTGCTCGTGTGCGCTGTCCTGCGCACACGGCAAGACCGGGATTGGGCGTCCTGCCCAACCCGCCCGAGGCATGCCTCGGGCCCATGCGGCTCACGCCCCTGCGCAGCCCCACCCGCCCGGCCTTTGACACATTCCGGCGGCTCCGCCCGCCACGGAAAGAAAAAAGAAGAGCAAGAGCAAAAGCGGCATACAACGCGTCCTGCCCCACTTCCATCTGACAGATCTCATCCACGCATGGCGTGGATCTACTGTGTCGACCAAGGTCGACACCTACCGGGAATCGCGATTTACCAACCGTCACCGGGAAGCTGTCGGGGGCGGGGCGGTGTGAGTTGGCAGGACCGTTGGCGCCATGGATGGCGCCATCGAGCCCCCATGGACGGGTTCACGGCGTGTCCTGCCAACCCACGCCGCCCCGCCCAACACGCAGAAACCCAGAGCCGATCTGGCTTTGGGCCTTGGCTTTGGCTTCGGCCTCTGCGGGTGCAGGGTGCAACCCTGCAAAGAAAAAGGCCGCCTTTCGGCGGCCTCACTTCTCTTTACTTCAGCTTGATCTCGCGCAGGCGTTCCTCGAGGAAGCCGTGGGCGGTGATCGCCTCCGGGTACCGGCTCGGGTTCTCCGGGGTGATGCAGGACGGCAGCACGTCGATCAGGAAGTCCGGGTTCGGGTGCAGGAAGAACGGCACCGAGTAGCGCGGCTGGCGCGCCAGCTCACCCGGAGGATTGACCACACGGTGGATCGTCGACGGATACACGTGGTTGGTCAGGCGCTGCAGCATGTCGCCGATGTTGACCACGATCGTGTCCGCGTCTGACGTAAACGGCACCCACTCGCCCTCATGCGACTGCACTTCCAGGCCCGCGGCGCTGGCACCGACCAGCAGGGTGATGAAGTTGATGTCGCCATGGGCACCGGCACGCACGTTCGGGATGTCGTCGGTGGTGATCGGCGGGTAATGGATCGGGCGCAGGATCGAATTGCCGAAGTTGGTCTTGTCGGCGAAGAAGTCTTCCGGCAGGCCGATGTGCAGGGCCAGCGCCGACAGCACGCGCGAACCCAGATTATCCAGCGCCTGGTACAGCCCGTAACCGCGCTCACGGAAGCCCTCGACCTCGGTCGGCCACAGGTTCGGCGCCATCACGTCACGATACTTGGAGTCGTCGGCGATCTCGCGACCGATGTGCCAGAACTCCTTCAGGTCGAAGTGCTTGGAGCCCTTGGCGGTCTCCACGCCGAAGGGGGTATAGCCGCGGGCGCCGCCGCTGCCGGCCACGTGGTACTTGCGCTTGACCTCCTCCGGCAGGGCAAAGAAGGCCTTGAAGGCATCGTAGGCGGCGTCGATGTCGGCCTGCGGGATGCCGTGGTTGCGGATGCCCGCGAATCCCCATTGGCGGTAGGCCGCGCCCAGCTCGGCCACGAAGGCCTCGCGGTCGCTGTCAAAACGGGTGATGTCGAGGGTGGGGATCTGGCTCACAGCGGTTCCTGGCTTGTCGTTGGGTCTGGGAGGGCCAGCGCATTCATGGCCCACCTGAACATTGTGACAGATCGCCCCGGGGACGCCACTCGATACGAAGAAACAAACCGATACAATGCGCAACCCGCGCGCGGATTAACGATTCCGTCACAACCGGGACTCCCGCCCTGTTCCACCTGCCCCCTCCGTCCTTCATGCGTCCTGCTGCTCCTTCTGCCGACACCCCCCTGCCCTCCGGCCCGGCACGCCATTGGCGACGACTGGCCTGGTGGTCGCTGTTCGTGGCCGGCAACGCATTGCTGGCCATGGCGATCACGCTCGGCAACGTGCCGTTGGCCGACAACCCGGGTGGCAGCGTGGGCCTGGCCTATCTGGCCGTCGCCCTGCCCGGCCACCTGCTGGCCTTCGGCGCCCTTGCCGGCCTGCTGCCTCTGCTGCTGGGCCTGTGGCCGCGCAGCGCACGCACGCTGAGCATCAGCGCCGTGCTGCTGCAGGGCCTGTGGCTGTGCCTGTTGCTGGTTGATGCGAAGGTTTTCACTCTGTATCGGTTCCACCTCAATGCCATGGTCGTGAACATGGTGTTCGGCGGTGCGCTGCAGGACCAGGTCGCGTTGTCGTGGAAAACCTGGCTGCAGGCCGGACTGCTGGTAGCTGCCATCTTCGCTGCCGAAGGCTTGTTGGCCTGGGCCTGCTGGAAGCTGCTGCCTGCCCCGCCGCACCGCCGCCGGGTCCTGCAGGCCTGGGCCGTGGTTGCACTGCTGATGGCCGGCGGCCAGGTCGCCACGGCCTACTACGATGCCCGCGGCGACCGCGACGTCATCGCGCAGTGGAACTACCTGCCCTGGGCACAGCCGATCACCGCCAAGAGCTTCATGCGCAGGCTCGGGGTCATCAGCGAACAGCAGGCCGGCCTGCCCGACCCGCGCCATGCGCAGCTGCTGTATCCGCTGCACCCCCTGCGCTGCCAGAACCCACACCGGCCGAATGTGCTGATGGTGGTGCTGGAGTCGCTGCGTCAGGACGCCATGACCCCCGAGCTGATGCCCAACACGACGGCACTGGCCCGGACCGCGCGCGTGTACGACCAGCATTTCAGCACTGGCAATGCCACCCGCTACGGCCTGTTCGGCCTGCTCTACGGCCTCCCCGGCGGCTACTGGCAGAGCATGCTGGACGAACAGCGCGGCTCGCAGCTGTTCCAGGTGCTGGGCCAGCAGGGCTACGACCTGCACCTGTACGGCAGTGCACCGCTGTACAGCCCGGAGTTCGATCGCACGGCCTTCGCCGACGTGCGCGACCAGCTGCACCAGGGCCCCTCCGCCCTGACGCCCGACAAGCGTGACGCAGCCATCGTCGCCGCACTGCAGACCGACATCCGCACCAGCCAGGCCGCGCAGCGCCCGTGGTTCGGCTTCGTGTTCCTCGACTCCACCCACGCCGGCTACCACCTGCCCACCGGCTACCCGCCGGTGGCCACACCGATGGCCAAGGAGATCGACTTCCTGTCCTTCGGACCGGACCACGACCCGACGCCGGAGCTCAACCGCTACCACACCGCCGTGCACTACGCCGACAGCCTGATCGGCTCGCTGCTGGACGACCTTCGCGCGCAAGGCCTGGCCGACGACACCATCGTGCTGGTCACCGGTGACCATGCCGAAGAGTTCAACGACCTCAAGCTGAACTACTGGGGCCACAACGGCAATTTTTCCGACTACCAGTTGCAGGTGCCGTTCGTGCTGCACTGGCCCGGCCAGGCCAGCGGCCATGAGGCGCGCACCAGTTCGCATGAGGACTGGGTGCCGACGTTGATGCGCCACGCACTGGGCTGCGAGAACGCATTGAGCGACTTCAGTACTGGCCAGGACCTGCTGGCGGCACCCACCACCGGCAAACGTGCGCTGGTGGTGGAGAGCTGGTCGCAGCGCGCGGTACGCCATGGCGATGCCATCTACGTATTCGACAAGTTCGGCAACGCCACCGCGCTCGACCGGCACTACCGCCCGCTGCCGCAGCAGGCTCCGGACGCCGCCGCCATCCGCTCCGCATGGGAAGCGCTGACCCGCTTCCGCAACCGCTGATTTTCAAGGGCCGATCCTGCATGAACCGTCCGCTGCGCATCCTGCATACCGAAGCCGCCAAGGGAATGGGCGGGCAGGAGATCTACATCTTCCGGCACATGCAGGTGATGCGCGCGCGTGGCCATGAGGTGTCGTTGCTGTGCCAGCCCGATGCGCGCCTGGCCACACTGGCACGCGATGACGGTTTCACCGTGCATACGCTGCGCATGGGAGGCCTGGCGCGCCTGCTGCGTGGCGTGTGGTCGGTATCGCGACTGGTGCGCCGCGAACATTACGACGTGGTCAATACCACCAGCCGCCGCGATGCGCTGATCGCCGCCGCCGGTGCACGCCTGGGCGGCACGCCGCTGGTGGTGCGCTCGCGCCATCTGATGAGCCCGGTCAATTCGCTGCTGACCTATACCGGGCTTCCACACCGGGTATTGACCGTCAGCAGCTTCGTCAAGCAGCTGCTGGCCGACCGCGGCATTCCGACCGAGCGCATCGGCATCGTGCCGCCGATCGCGGTTCCGCCGCGCTGGAGCGAGATCCGCAAGGCCGATCCCTGGCAGTGCCTGCAGGAGGTGCGCGCGCAAGTACGTGCCGAGCTCGGCTTCGGCGAACAGGACATCGTGGTCGGCTGCGTGGCGGTGCTGCGCGAGCCCAAGGGCCACGCCGACCTGCTGCAGGCGATGGTGCCGTTGTGCAAGGCCAACCCGGACCTGCACCTGGTGATCGTCGGCGATGGCCAGGCCGTGACGGAACGACTGCAGGCGATGTGCGCCGAGCACGGGCTGCAGCGCCAGGTGCACCTGCTCGGCTACCGCGATGGAGCCTGCCGGCTGATGGCCGGCTTCGACATCTTCGCACTGGCCTCGCACAAGGAAGCAGCCGGCACCGTGTTCCTGGAAGCGGCTTACGTGGGCGTACCGATCGTGGCCACGCGAGTAGGTGGCGTGCCGGAGATGGTGGTCGATGGCAGCAATGCGATCCTCACCCGTTTGGGTGACAATGCCGCCCTGACAGGTGCATTGCGCCTGCTGGTGGACGACCCGGAACGGCGGCGGCAGATGGGACGCGCTGGCTGGGACTGGATGCACGGCGCACATCGCTTCACGCCGGACGGCCACGGTGAAGCCACCGAACACTACTACCACCAGTGGCTGAAGGAGCTGGGACATGGCTGATGCGCGAACCGTTCCGGTGCTGATGCACCACCATGTCAGCCCCTCGCCGGGCATGATCACCGTGTCGCCGGAAAACTTCGAAAGCCAGATCGCGTGGCTGGCAGGCAATGGCTGGACCTCACTGACGCTGGACCAGTACGCAGGCTTCCTGGCCGGCAAGCCGGTGCCGCGCAGGTCGATCGTCATCACCTTCGACGATGGCTACCTCGACAACTGGGTGTATGCCCATCCGATCCTGCAGAAGTACGGCATGCATGCGGTGGTGTTCGTGGTCACCGGCTGGATGGGCGAAGGCCCGGAACGTCCGCACGCGGGCATTGCCGGGGCGACGCTGCCGCCGACGCCGGACCATCGTAGCTGCGAAGCAGCGATCTACGAGCAGGACCGCAGTGACGATGTGATGATGCGCTGGAGCGAAGCACGTGCGGCCATCGCCGCCGGCACCTTCGAAGTGCATTGCCACACCCATACCCATACCCGCTGGCTGCGCCGCGACGATCTGGACCGTGCGCAGCGCCGCGCAGGCCTCAGCCGGGATCTGGCGATCTCGCGCGAAGTCCTGCAGGACAAGCTCGGCGACGTGTCCGATACGCTGTGCTGGCCGTACGGTGATTTCGACCAGGATCACATCGAAGTGGCGCGCGAGCAGGGCTTCCGCTACCTGCACACCACCCACCCGTTCGGCCGCAACGTGATCGGCGGCGACCCGGAACGCATCTATCGTTTCGCGATCCGCAACCGGCCGGCCAACTGGCTGCGCAAGCGCATCCGCCTGAGTTACAACCCGCTGATCGCGCCGCTGTTCAATGGGTTCAAGGCACGCCAGAAAAAGATGGTGCCGGGGCCGTAGGCGCGACACAGCCCTGCCCGCAAACAGAGAACGCCCCGGGATTCCGGGGCGTTTTTTTTCCTGTACCGACGGGCAGGCGCCTCAACTGGCGGCATCACGCACCGCAGCGGACAAGCGGTCCAGCGTCTGCTGCATCAGCGTGGCGTCATCGGCCTCCACGGTGACCCGCACCACCGGTTCGGTACCGGACGGACGCAGGAACGCGCGGCCACGGCCGGCTACGGCCTGCTGCGCCACAGCCAGCGCGGACTGCACGCTTTCAGACTGCACCGTGGCCTTGGCCGAGACATTGCCCAGGCGCACGTTGACGGTCTTCTGCGGCACCCGTACCAGGCCCTTCAGTGCCTGGCGCAGGGTCTGCCCACTGTTGCGCAGCGCGACCAGCACCTGCAGGGCGCTGACAATGCCATCGCCGGTGGTGGCCCGGTCCAGGCACAGCAAGTGGCCCGAGGCTTCGCCACCGAGTACACCACCGCCCTCGACCAATGCCTGGTGCACGTAGCGGTCACCGACGTTGCTGCGCACGAACGGGATCTGCAGATCGGCGAAGGCCTTCTCCACACCGTAGTTGCTCATCAGCGTGCCGACCACCGGGCCGCGCAGGCGGCCTTCGTCCTTCCAGGCGCGGGCCAGGATGTACAGCAGGTCATCGCCGTCGACCGGGTTGCCCTGGTCGTCGGCCATCAGCACACGGTCGCCATCACCATCGAAGGCGATGCCAAGATCGGCGCGGGTCTCGCGGACCTTGGCCGCCAGGTTGTCGATATGGGTGGAGCCCACGCCGGCGTTGATGTTGACGCCATTGGGCTCGGCCCCGATGCCGATCACTTCGGCACCCAGTTCGCGGAACAGCAGCGGTGCGATCTGGTAGGTGGCGCCGTGTGCGCAATCCAGTACCAGGCGCACGCCACGCAGGTCGAACGCGCGCGGCACGCTGGCCTTGCAGAACTCGATGTAGCGGCCGACCGCTTCGCGCGCGCGCGACGCCTTGCCCAGCTTCTCCGATTCGGCGGTGGTGAACGGAATGTCCAGCGCCGCTTCCAGGGCCAGTTCGGTGGCGTCGTCGAGTTTCTCGCCCTGGGCGGAGAAGAACTTGATGCCGTTGTCGTAATGCGGGTTGTGCGAGGCGCTGATGACGATGCCGGCGTCCACACCCAGCGTACGGGTCAGGAACGCCACCGCCGGGGTCGGCATCGGGCCGAGCAGCTGCACGTCGGCACCGGCGGCCACCAGGCCTGCTTCCAGAGCCGCTTCGAACATGTAACCGGAAATGCGGGTGTCCTTGCCGATCACCACGATCGGCCTGCGCCCGTCCTGGCCGCGCTGGGCGACCAGGACACGGCCCAGGGCGTTGCCCAGGCGCAGCACGAAGTCGGCCGAGATCACGCCCTGGCCGACCCGCCCACGGATGCCATCAGTACCGAAGTACTTGCGGCCTCCCATCAAGCCACCTCCGGCGCCGGCTGACGGCCCAGCATCGCCAGCAGATCGGACAGGCGGTCACGCATCTCGCGGCGGTCGCAGATCTGGTCGATGGCACCGTGCTCCAGCAGGAACTCCGAACGCTGGAAGCCTTCCGGCAGCTTCTCGCGCACGGTCTGCTCGATCACGCGCGGGCCGGCGAAGCCGATCAGCGCCTGCGGTTCGGCGATGTTGATGTCGCCCAGCATTGCGAACGAGGCCGACACGCCACCGGTGGTCGGGTGGGTCAGCACCGAGATGTACGGCAGGCCAGCTTCACGCAGCTTGCCCAGCGCGGCCGAGGTCTTGGCCATCTGCATCAGCGAGAACAGGCCTTCCTGCATGCGCGCGCCGCCACTCTGCGAGAAGCACACATACGGGGCACCGATCTCGACTGCGGTTTCGGCGGCCAGCGCGAAACGCTCCCCCACCACCGAGCCCATCGAGCCGCCCATGAAGGCGAAGTCGAACGACGAGGCCACCAGCGCACGGCCCTTGAGCAGGCCGCGCATGGCGATCAGCGCGTCATATTCGCCGGTGTTCTTCTGCGCGATCTTGATGCGCTCGCTGTACTTCTTCTGGTCCTTGAACTTGAGCAGGTCGGTCGGCCCCAGGCGCGCACCGATCTCGGTGGTGCTGTCGGCGTCGAACAGGGCGGCCAGGCGCGCGCGCGCGCGGATCGCCATGTGGTGGCCGCACTTCGGGCAGACCTCCAGATTCTCTTCCAGTTCCGGACGGTACAACGCGCTGCCGCAGTTGCTGCACTTTTCCCACAGGCCCTCGGGGACACTGCGCTTCTTGCTGGGGGTGTTGTCGGTGCGGATGCCGGACGGCATCAACTTGCTGAGCCAACTCATGCGGGAGGACACTTCCGTTCAGGGCGGCCCAAGGGCCGCAAAGGCGGACAGTCTAGCTCCGCTTTCCCCGCCCGTGCACCCCCTTGCCGGCCACGGGGCAGCCTGAAAAAACCATGCTGGGACGTACGTTTAGGTGCTGGGTCGTGCCGGCCGCTGGCCGGCAGCCCTTGCATGCGAGCCGTCAGGAGGATGCCGGCCAGCGGCCGGCACCACCGTTACGCATCCAGCGCCTGCCGCAGCGGGGCCAGGAAGGCTCCAGCGCGCTGCGCGGCCTCTTCAGCCGAGCCCGCTTCGGCCAGCACCGCCACCAGTGCACTGCCGACCACCACGCCATCGGCCTGGCGCGCCATCGCCGCCGCACTGGCCGCATCCTTGATCCCGAAGCCAGCCACCACCGGTACCGAAGCGCGCGCACGCAGGGCCTGCAGGCGGGCGCTGGCAGCATCACTGTCCAGCCGCTCGGACGCGCCGGTGACACCGGCAAAGCTGACGTAATAGAGATAGCCACGGGCCAGCGCCAGCAGCTTGTCGGCACGTGCCTCGCTGGTGGTCGGCGAGGCCAGCAGCACCAGCGCCAGGCCGGCCGCATCGAAAGCCTGCTGCGCTTCACCGGCTTCTTCCGGCGGCAGGTCGACCAGCAGCACACCATCCACACCGGCCTCCACGGCCGCCTTGGCGAAGGCGGCGTAGCCGTGGATCTCCACCGGGTTCAGGTAGCCCATCAGTACTACCGGCGTCTGCGCGTCACGCTCTCGGAACTGCGCCACGGCCTGCAGCACGTAGCGGCTGCCCGCCCCGCGTGCCAGTGCACGTTCGGAGCTGCGCTGGATGGTCGGGCCATCGGCCATCGGGTCGGAGAACGGCACGCCCAGTTCGATCACATCGGCACCGGCCTCGACCAGCGCGTGCATGACCGGCACAGTGGCCTCCAACGAGGGATCACCGGCGGTGACGAAGGGGATAAGTGCCTTGCGCTGCTGCTCGCGCAGGCGCTGGAAACAGGCATCGAGTCGGGATACGGGCATCTCAGGCACATCCTTCAATCAGTTCAATCGCATCGCTGGTTCCCCAGTACATCCGGGTGACCTTCCCTTCATACAGTTCCAGGCGGATGCCCAGGTCCGAACCCGGATCCTGCCAGGTGAGGTACTCGCCCTGGTCACCGTCGTAGGCATGCGGGCTGGATACCGGCGGCTTCGGGAACAGGGCCATGGCCTGGGCACGGGTCATGCCGATGCGCAGGCCGAACGGCCCCGGCTGTTCGACCGGCAGTTCCGGCTCATCGCCCGGCTTAAGATCAAAACGGACCACGCGGTCGTCGTCGGTCATCATCGACACGCCCGGCGGCAGCCCCTTGCCGTCGTAGTACTCGCAGTCGCCTTCGAAGAATTCCTTCGCGCCCTGCGCCTTCCAGGGACCCAGCGCCTTCAGGTCAGTCATGTGCTGGCCAACCAGCACGTCACCGGCATGGTCCAGTGCCACCGAAGCCACCGCAGGCGCGTCATCGCCGCTCGTCCCTTCTTCGGAGGGGGCATCGACAATGGGCGTACGCGCCATCGGGTCAAGATCATCGTTGGCAACCTGCTGCACAGGCTGCGTGGTGGCCTTGGCGGCCGGTGCCAGCACCGGCGGCTCCGGCGGCTGGCACGCGGCCAACCCCAGTGCCAGCAGCAGCACGCCACTGTTCCGCAGCAGCGCGCTCACAGCACCAGCCCTTCGCGCGCGGCGATGGTATGCACGTCCTTGTCGCCACGGCCGGACAGATTGCAGAGCACGATCTGGTCACGCGGACGCTCACGCGCCAGCTTGATCGCCTGCGCCAGCGCATGGCTGGATTCCAGTGCCGGCAGGATGCCTTCGGTGTGCGCCAGCAGGTGGAAAGCCTGCAGCGCTTCCTCGTCAGTGATGCCGAGGTACCGTGCACGACCGGTATCGGCCAGGAATGCGTGCTCCGGGCCGACGCCCGGGTAGTCCAGGCCGGCCGACACCGAGTGGGTCTCGATGATCTGGCCGTCGTCGTCGCACAGCACATAGGTGCGGTTGCCGTGCAGCACGCCGGGGCGACCCGCCGCGATGGAGGCGGCATGGCGACCGGTGCTGATGCCATCACCGGCAGCTTCGGCGCCGACGATATCGACCTGGCGATCGTTGAGGAAGGCATGGAACAGGCCGATGGCATTGCTGCCACCGCCCACGCAGGCGGTGATCGCATCGGGCAGGCGACCGTATTCGGCCAGCATCTGCTCACGCGCTTCGCGGCCGACGATGGCGTTGAAGTCACGCACCATGCGCGGGTACGGATCGGGGCCGGCCACGGTGCCGATGATGTAGAAGGTGTCCTGCACGTTGGTCACCCAGTCGCGCATCGCTTCGTTGAGCGCGTCCTTCAGGGTGGCCGAGCCGGAAGTGACCGGTACCACCGTCGCGCCCAGCAGCTTCATGCGGTAGACGTTGATCTTCTGCCGCTCGATGTCGGTGGCGCCCATGTACACCACGCATTCCAGGCCCAGGCGCGCGGCAACCGTGGCACTGGCCACGCCATGCTGGCCGGCACCGGTCTCGGCAATGATGCGCTTCTTGCCCATGCGCGCGGCCAGCAGCGCCTGGCCGATGGTGTTGTTGATCTTGTGCGCGCCGGTGTGGTTCAGGTCCTCGCGCTTGAGCAGGATCTGCGCGCCGCCGACGTGATCGCTCAGGCGCTGGGCGTGATAGATCGGGCTCGGCCGGCCCACATAATGCGCCAGGTCGCGGTCATAGGCCGCCTGGAATTCGGGGTCCTGGCGGGCCTGGTCATAGGCCTGGGCCAGTTCCTGCAGCGGGCCGACCAGGGTTTCGGCAACGAAGCTGCCGCCGTAGCGGCCGAAGTGGCCCTGGGCATCCGGGAAGGCGTGGTAGTCGGCAATGGGGGAGGCAGACATGGATACGACCGGTGGTTCAGACAGGTGGATACTCTAGCGCACGGGTCGTGACCGGAAAATGGATATTATCTGGCGCATATCGTCAGGAAATCTCACATGAGCCGTTCCCTGCTTCCGCCGCTCAATGCACTGCGCGCGTTCGAGGCCACCGCACGCCTTGGTGGCGTGGGCCGCGCCGCACAGGACCTGCACGTCACCCACGGTGCGGTCAGTCGGCAACTGAAGCTGCTGGAGGATCACCTGGGCCTGGCACTGTTCCAGCGTGCCGGCCGCGGGCTGCGCCTGACAGCGGCTGGCACCCGCCTGCAGGCGGCGTGCAGCGAGGCCTTCGGCGGGATCGAGGACTGCGTGCGCGAACTGCGCCGGCCAGCGGCCTCCCCAGCACTGGTACTGGGCTGCAGCGGCAGCGTACTGGCGCGCTGGATGATTCCACGCCTGCCCGTGCTGCAGGCCGCCCTGCCCGGCGTGCGCCTGCAGTGGTCGGCGCTGGATGGCAGCTTCACCGAAGCACAGGCGGCGCTGGACGCCGTGCTGCTGCTGGCGCAGGGTCCGTGGCCACGGGGCTGGCAGGTCCGCGAGCTGGCCCCGGAGCGGGTTGGCGTGGTGGTGGCCCCGTCACATCCGGCGGCGCAGCGCCTGCGGCAGGCACCGCCCTCGGCACTGCTGCAGGAAACAGTGCTGCACACCAGCTCGCGGCCGCAGGCGTGGCCGGCATGGGCGCAGGCACATCGCCTGGACCCAGCAAAGCTGCAGCTGGGCACCGCTTTCGAACATCTCTATTACCTGCTGGAAGCAGCAGTCGCCGGGCTGGGCCCGGCGATCGCGCCCGAGCCGCTGGTAGCCGAAGATCTGGCAGCAGGCCGGCTGGTCGCACCGTGGGGGTTTGCCGCCACCGGCGGCTTCTGGGTGCTGGCGCGGCCGGATGGCCCGGCCGATGCAAGGGTGGACGCCCTGGCCGAGTGGGCAGCAGCGCAACTGCGATGAGACGAGGCCCCGGGCGGCATTCACCTCCCGGAGCCGGCAACGCAGGCCTCAGCGACCGCCCATCGCGACCCGCTGCTGCTCCTCATGCACCTGCTGCTGGTGCGACGGATCTGCCAGCAGCTTGGCACTGGTCTGCTCCAGCGACGGCGGCGCCTGGGCCAGATCGACAGCGGTGCGGAAGCCCGGCGTCGTGCCCATCACGAACGCCTTGCCATCCTGCACCGTGATGCTCTGCAGCTTGTCGGCCGCGTCGATACCGTTCTGCTTTGCATGCAGGGTGATATTGGCCGCAGCCTCTTCGGAAAACACGCTGGGAAGCTTGCTGCGGACGGCGTTGTGCAGTGCGTGGTCCGGATGCGATGCATCGTTCAGCGACGGCCCCTTCGGCGCAGCCGCTGCAGGTTCATGGCCCTGCGCACGGCCCGCCGCCAGTGCGGCAGTGGTCTGGCGACCGACAATTCCATCGGCCGCCAGCCCCTGCTGCTTCTGGAACGCGATCACCGCTTCGCGGGTGTGGTCACCGAAACGGCCATCCTCCGACAACCGATGGCCCTGCGCATCACGCACGCCGAGCTGATTGAGGGTCTGCTGCAACGCCTGCACGTCGGTGCCACGCTGCCCCTGCTTCATCACCTCGCTGGCCGCCGGGTGTGATGCAGCCGGCTGCACGGTAGCGCCAGGGCGGGACAGCGCAGGTTCGCCATTGCCATGCAGCGGCGCGCGCACCTGGAATTCCGGCTTCGGTGTCAGCGCACCAACGATGCGGGTGCTTCCGCCATCCCAGTACCCGCCCGGCCGGATGGTGACTTCGGCCGGCCCCGTGCTTCCCTGCGAACCGATGAACTGGATGTTTCCCTGCGCGTCGTAGCCTTTGAAAATACCGACATGCTGGCCCTGCGACGAGGAGAACATCAGGATGTCGCCCTGCTTCAGCGATCCGTTCGGCTTGCGTGCTTCGGCAGCCGAGGTCACGTCGAAATGCTCGCGTGCGTAAGCGGTCGTGTTCGCGCCATTGAACAGCGTCGAGGTAGTGAACCCTGCGGCGTTCTCGCCACGCACGTCGTAACCCGCGTTCTTCAGGCCACGCCATACGAATGCCGAGCAATCCACGCCCAGGCGTCCGTCACCATCGAGATCACGCTCCAGCCGGCTGCTGTCGCGACCGGGACGCGGATGGTCGGGGCGCCCGTATTCGTACTGGCGGCCCGAGGCCATGAAATGCTGATAGGCCTCGTTGTAGAGCGCGGCACTGCCGACTGCAGCCGCGGCCTGGCCCGCCGCGGGCGCAGCTGCCGAAGGCGTCTGTACCTGCGTTTGGGCCTGGGCCTGCACGGGCGTGGCCGCCTGTGTGCGCGTGGGTGGCTGCTGCGTGGCAACCTCACCCGGCTGCCAGCCCTCGAAACGGCGAATGCCGTCGGCCAGCACTTCACGCTCGCGCACGCTCATCTGGCCGACGGTCTTCGAACGCAGATCGACACCCTGGCGATCGCCTTCGGCATAGATGGTGGCCGCCTGCTCCTTGTGGTGGGTGGTGCCGCTGTAATCCTTCGTGGAGTAGCTCGGCAGCATTTCCTCCACGGTCTTGTCGCCGAACCGGCGTTCGAGCAGCTGGATCTTCGCCACCCGGCCCGCTTCATAGCTTTCGAAGACCGCGTTGCCCCATTGGTCGAGATCGACCACGCCCTTGTAGCGCCCCTGCGCCGATTCCAGCGCCTGCTCGCGGGTACGCGGATTGGTCACCGTCTTGTCCGCGCTGCCGGCGAATTCAAACTTGAGATTGCCAGGATTGTTGTTGCGCCACGAGACGCTGCCACCTGATCGTTCGATGACACTGCCATCGTCCATTTCCAGCGTGCGCGTGGTACCTACGCTGCTGACCAGCCGGGTGATTTTTGGATCCGACATGAGCTGTTCCTTTGCCAGTGGTTGATTGGACCGCTCCCCTGGCGGTGATTACATTCCGTTGGAAAACACGTCGAGCACGTCCGCACTGACCCAGCCCTGTGCGCAGTTCCCGGCGTAACGTCCCGGCGCCGCCGCATGGCAGGCCTCGCCCCCTGTGCTGGCCAAGCCAGTGATCGGCCTGTCGCCATAGGTGTCACACAACGTGTTGCCCTTGCACTTGCCGACCGTCGCGGCGGGAACCGCAACGACGTAATAGAACAGGGGATTCTGTCCGGTGCGCCCGATGCCCTGCACGCAGACCAGCTGCCCCTTCGACAGCTTCGCGGTCACGCTGGCCTTGCTGCCGGTGGATGGCACCGCATTCAACGTTTCCACGCCTTTGGCGTCGGCTACGCCGGCGAAGAAACCCTTGTCGCCACAGTCCGGCGACAGTTCAACATCGTAGAAATCGCCGCTGTCCACATCACCGGCCGTGCAGCCGCTGCCCGTACTGGCGTTGCTGCATTTCACGCCACTGGCCTGGATCAGCGCAGCTAGGCCGTCGGCAGCCGGAGCCGTGGCCGGCGCTGCGGCAGGTGCGGCCGCCGGTGTTGCAGCGGCCGGTGCCGACGCTGTCGGGACGGATGAGTCACCGGCCGCACATGCGCCCAAGGCGAGCAGCAGGCCGGGCACGAGCGTCAGGCGGGCCAGGCGGAGACGGTAGGAAGAAAGATGGGGCATATCCATTGCGTCCTCGTTCGAAAGGTAGGGCATATCTCAAGGGTGCGGCCAGCGACACGCACACGGCATCGCACCCGGCCAGGTAAGGCTGGGCGCATTGTGTCCGATCAGATGTTCGGGGGGTGTCGACTTTTTGGCGCTGGAACCTGAATTACCCGGAAGCGTGACTCCCATCACACTCAGGTGACGCGGATCACTCCAGAACGGTGCAATCCGCGCGACGCACTTCCTCGACGAAGGTGCGCATCCTGTAGCCGTCCTTGATGCCCGGCTCCAGTTCGATGCCACTGGAGACGTCCACGCCCCACGGCAGCGTCGCCAGCACGGCGTCGTAGACATTTTCCGGGTTCAGGCCACCGGCCAGCAGGAACGGCCGGTGCAATCCGGTCGGAACGCGGCCCCAGTCGAATGCCACGCCGGTGCCGCCGCCACCACCCGGGGCGTGGCTGTCGAACAGGAAGCCGGCAGCGCTGGGATAGCGTAGCTGCAGGGTGCGGGCGTTGACCTCTTCACGGCCCCCCATGGCGATCGCCTTCAGGTAAGGCATGTTGAAGCTGCGGCAGAAGCTCTCGTCTTCCTCACCGTGGAACTGCAGCAGGGTCGGCCGCACCGTGCGCAGGACCTCGCGCACTTCTTCCTTGCTGTTGTTGCGGAACAGCGCCACCACGTCGACCATCGGTGCGATCGCCTGGCGCATCGCGCGGGCCTCAGCCGGTGCGACCCGGCGGCTGCTCTCGCGGGCAAAGATGAAACCCACTGCGTCCACGCCCAGCTCACCGGCCAGGCGGACGTCGCCGGCACGGGTCATTCCACAGAACTTGATGCGCGTACGGTAGTAGGAACGGCTCATAGCGTGACCTCGGCGGGCAGATGCCAGTTGTCGGGGTACAGGGGCCCAAGGAACACCAGGCCCTGCGGCGGTGCGGTGGGACCAGCTACGGTGCGGTCGCGCCCGGCCAGCAGTTCGGCGATCCATTCCACCGGTTTTTCACCGCTGCCCACCAGGATCAACGATCCGACGATATTGCGGACCATGTGATGAAGAAATGCATTGCCACGTACTGCGACTTCGATCACTTCGCCATCGCGGCTGACCTGCAACGACTGCAGTTCACGCCGCGCATGCAGCGCCTGGCACTGCACCGAACGGAACGCGCTGAAGTCGTTCTCGCCAAGCAGGGCCTGGCCGGCGGCGTGCATCAGGGTCTCGTCCAGCGCCCGGCGCTCCCAGCTCAGGGTCTGCCGGTCCAGTGCCGGCCGTACCTCACGGTTGAGCAGCCGATAGCGGTAGCGGCGCGCACGTGCGGAGAAGCGGGCGTGGAAATCATCGGCCACCGGCACGCACCAGCGCACCGCGATCGAGCGCGGCAGGCGGGTGGTGGTGCCGAGCATCCAGGCGCGCGGATCGCGCACCACGTCGGTATCGAAATGCACGACCTGGCACTGGCCATGCACGCCGGCATCGGTGCGGCCGGCGCAGACCACCTGCAGCGGCGCATCAGCCACCGATGACAGGGCCTGCTCGAGGCTGGCCTGCACGCTGGGACCACCCTCGCCCAGGTTCTGCCAGCCCCTGAAATCGCTGCCGTCGTACTCGACGCCAAGCGCATAACGCATGTGCTACCTCGATGTTGCGGATGGGGCGGCGCTCAGGCCGGATCGCGTTCGGACCAGACCGCCAGTTCGTTGCCACCGGGCTCGACGAACTGGAAGCGGCTGCCACCGGGGAAGGAGAACACCGGGCGCACGATCTCGCCGCCGGCGTCGCGCACGGCGGCCTCGACCGGTGCCAACTGGTCGGCATACAGCACCAGCAGCGGTGCACCGCTGTCGCTGGCCCGCTGCGGCTGGCCGCGGAAGAAGCCGCCCTGCAGGCGGCCATCGTCGAACGCCGTGTAGTCGCTGCCGTAGTCGACAAACGACCAGTCGAACACCTTCTCGAAGAAGGCGCGGCTGGCGGCCGGGTCGCTGGACGCGAATTCAACGTAGTCGATGCGGCGTTCGCGGCTCATGGCAAGGCCCTTGTCGGCAGGTTCGGTCACGGCAGGCGCGCCAGCAGTTCGCGGGCCTGGGCCTGGCTGTGCAGGTCGCCGCCTTCGGCGACTTCCAGCAACAGGGTGCGCGCGGTCTGTGCGTCGCCCAGATCGAGGTAGGCAATGGCCAGTTCCAGGCGCTCCTGGCCGGCACGTGGCGACCAGCCCGCGTCGCCGGCAGGCGCAGCCGCGCTCGACGCGATGTCGTCGGAATGAGAGGCCTCGACGGCGCCATGGTCGATGCCGTCGATGGCTTCGCGACGGGCGGCGTCCACCGGAGCCTCGTTCTCATGCGCGTCGGCCGGCAGATCGAACACGCCGCGGAACTGCGGCTGCTGTTCGGCATGCAGTGCGTAGTCCGGCACCACCACTTCGACCGGCGCCTGCGGTGCAACGCGCTCGTCCTGCAGCGGCTCGACGACGACACCCTCGTCGCCGGTGGTTGCGGGATCGTCCCAGCGCGGCAGATCGGTCACCGCTTCGGGCAATGCCACCGCGTCCTCCTCGCGCAGCCTGTCGGTCTGCCAGCCGGCCCGCGCCAGGTCCTCGGCAACGGGTTCGGCGACCACCACGTCATGCACTTCGGTTTCGGTGGCCCAGGCGGGCATCGCCGGTTCCTGGCGGCCATTGTCGGCAACAGCCGACGACCATGAGGACTGCTCGGCCAGCGTATCCAGCGCCGCACCCGCCGGCACCGCCGCGGTCAGGCCGGCGGCATCGTCTTCCTCACGCAGCGGCGGCAGCGGCGACGGCTTGCGACGACGCAGCAGCCAGGCCGCGCCCGCCGCCAGCAGCAGTACCGGCAGCCCCAGCCAGTACCACGGCGTTGCCGCATCGCGGGCATCCGGTGCCTGCGCCAGGCGCTGCTGCGCGGCGGCCAGGTCGTTGTCCTTCATCGCGATCAGCGACTGCTGCTGTTCCTTGAGTTTCTCAAGGTCGGCCACGCGCTGCTTCAGCTCGCCGATCTCGGCATCGCGGGTGGCGATGTCCTCACGCGCCTGGCGCAGTTGTTCGTTGCCCAGCATGTCACCCTCGCTGCCGGCAGCGGTGCCGGTGGTTGTGCCCGCGTGCGCGGCGTCGGACGCCAGCGCCGGAGCGATCTCAAGTCGTGCCCCGTTGGCGGCAGGCGGGGAAGAAGCGTTCGTGGTTGCGGCCTTGGCGACCGGGGCGACGGTACCCGCGGGTTGCGGCACGGTACGCGCCTGCCGCCATTGCGCAGCGTGCTCGCGCACGAGCGTCGCCGCTTCGGCAGCGTCGACCGCAGCAAGCGCATCGCTGCCTGGCATGCGCAGCACCGCCCCCTGCTTGAGCAGGTTGACGTTGCCCCGGATGAAGGCTTCGGGATTGGCACGCAGCAGGGCGATCATCGCGCGGTCGCGACTGACCTGGTTGCCACGTGCCACTGCACTGGCGATCTGCGACAGGGTCTGCCCGCGCTGCACGGTGATGCTGCCATCGGCCGCCGGTGCAGCAACCGGCGCGGAGGCCGCACGCGGGCGTGCCGGTGCAGGCACCACCGCAGATGGCGGCGTAGTGGGCGTCTCTGCTGCCGGCACCGTTGCCGAAGCCGGTGCAGGTTCGCGCACGATGGTATTGGAGAGCGTGCCGGCCGGTGCGACGATCTCCGGCTCGGCCACGGCCAGCGCACTGGGCGGCGCATCGACCAGCGCCGAGTACTCACGCACCAGGCGGCCCTGACCCCAGTCGGCTTCGATCAGGAAGCTCAGCGACGGCGTCTCCACCGGCGCCTGCGAGGTGACGCGCACCACTGCCCTGCCCTGCGTGTCGCGGGTCAGTTCGAACTGCAGTTCACTGACCAGTCCGGTTGGCCGCTGCAGGCCGACACGTTCGAAGGTGACCGGTGAGGCAAGCGCCACCCGCAGGTTTTCCAGCTCGGACGGATCGGCCGAGACCACCGGGATTTCAGCCAGCAGGGGCTGGCCCGGCTTGGACAGGACCCGGATGTCACCCAACCCCAGGGCGAGCGCCGAACTGCTGGCCAAGGCGAGCAGTGCGGCGGACAGATAGGTGAGCGGGCGCTTTGCGCCCTTGGCCCGTTTATTCATGGGCGACACTATAAAGCGTGCGGACCGGGGTCCGCACCCATGTAGAGCCGAGCCCATGCTCGGCTGCATGGCCTGAGCCGAGCGTAGGCTCGGCTCTACAGAAAAGGCCGGGCATTGCCCGGCCTCTCCATCAGCGCTGCTCGGCGGCGACCAGCTCGGCCAGCTGCACGGCATTCAACGCCGCGCCCTTGCGCACGTTGTCCGACACGATCCACAGGTTCAGGCCGCGCGGATGCGACAGGTCTTCACGGATACGGCCGACATACACCGCATCGGTGCCCGAGGCATGGGTGACCGGAGTCGGATAACCACCGGCTTCATGGCGGTCCACCACTTCAACGCCCGGCGACTGCTCCAGCAGCGCGCGCGCTTCGGCCACGGTCACCTTGTCGCGGGTTTCGATCGCCACCGATTCGGAGTGGCCGTAGAACACCGGCACGCGCACCGCGGTCGGGTTCACCAGGATGCTGTCGTCACCGAGGATCTTGCGGGTCTCCCAGATCAGCTTCATCTCTTCCTTGGTGAAACCGTTGTCCTGGAAGTCATCGATGTGCGGGATCAGGTTGAAGGCGATCTGCACCGGGAAGCGCTGCGGATCGATCTCCTGGAAGCTCAGCAGCTGGCCGGTCTGCTTGCCCAGTTCCTCGGTTGCCGAACGGCCGCCGCCAGACACCGACTGGTAGGTGGAGACGTTGATGCGCTCGATGCCGTACTTGCGGTGCAGCGGTGCCAGTGCCACCAGCATCTGCATGGTCGAGCAGTTCGGGTTGGCGATGATGCCGCGCGGACGGTTGGCGACCTGCTCCGGGTTGACCTCGGACACCACCAGCGGCACGTCATCGTCGTAACGGAAGGCCGAGGAGTTGTCGATCACCACAGCGCCCGCTGCTGCGAACTTCGGCGCGTATTCCTTGGACACGCTGCCGCCGGCCGAGAACAGGGCGATCTCGACGCCGCTCGGATCAAAGGTAGCCAGGTCCTGGACCTTGACCTTCTGGCCGTTGAACTCGATCTCGCCGCCGGCCGAACGCTCGGAAGCGAGAACGCTCAGGGTACCGACCGGGAAATCACGCTCGGCCAGGATCGACAACATGGTCTCGCCGACCGCACCGGTGGCACCGACGACGGCGACGTGGAAACTGCGCTGTGCATTGCTCATGGGGGAAACTCTCACGAAAACGGGAATGGGGAAGAAACACGCACGACAGCTGGGTTCGGGGAACCTCCTCAAGCGGGGCGCGCGGAGGTTCCCTATCGTTTCCCGGTTTTTTTGCCCAGAGTCACGCGCGCGGCCATCGCCGCGTCAGCGTTGATCGCGCTCGGCATGCGCGACAGGCCGCCGTCCAGGCCGAGCCCGGCAACCAGATTATCCACGGCCAGCTGTACCATCGCCGTGCGCGTGGCCAGCGAGGCGCTGCCGATATGCGGAGTCAGCACGACATTGCGCAGCGCCAGCAGTTCGGGGCGCACCTTCGGCTCGCCTTCGTACACATCCAGGCCCGCTGCGGCAAGGCGACCGTTGGCCAGCGCATCGGCCAGCGCGATCTCATCAACCAGGCCACCACGGGCGATGTTCACCAGCGTCGCCGACGGCTTCATCTTCGCCAGCGCGACGGCATCGATCAGATGGTGCGAGGCCGGCGTGTACGGCAGCACCAGCAGCAGGTGGTCGGACTGTGCCAGCAGCGTATCCAGGTCCACATAGGTGGCGCCCACTTCCGCTTCGGTCGCGGCCGGCAGCTGCGAGCGGTTGTGGTACAGCACCTTCATGCCGAACCCGTGTGCACCGCGGCGGGCAATGCCCTGGCCGATGCGGCCCATGCCGAGGATGCCCAGCGTGCTGCCGTGGATGTCGGCACCGAGCATGGTCTGGAACGACCACTGCTGCCACTGCCCTTCGCGCAGCCAGCGCTCGGATTCAGTGATGCGGCGTGCAGTGGCCATCAGCAACGCGAAGCCGAGATCGGCGGTGGTCCCGGTCAGGACGTCCGGCGTGTTGCTGGCGAGAATGCCGGCGGCGCTGAGCGCGTCGACATCCAGGTTGTTGTAGCCGACGCCGACATTGGCGATCACCTGCAGCTGTGCGGCGTCGGCCACCTGGGCCGCACCAATGCGCTCGTTGAGCGTGATGATGGCGCCGTCGGCGCTGGCCAGCTGTTCGGCGATCTGATCGGGCGACCAGGCGGTGACAGTGTCGGTGCTGCGCAGCTGTACGCGATCGCGCAACGGCGCGATGGCCGCGTCGATCAGCGGCTGGCTCACCCACACCGTCGGCCGCGTGTCAGCCATCGATCTGCCCGGGAATGCGCGGGGTGATCGTGCCGACATCGCCACACTGCGCGCGATGACGCAGCGCCTGGTCCATCAGCACCATCGCCACCATCGCCTCGGCGATCGGGGTGGCACGGATGCCGACGCAGGGATCATGGCGGCCGGTGGTGACCACCTCGACCACGTTGCCGGCCGTGTCCAGCGACGGGCCCGGCAGGCGCAGGCTGGAGGTCGGCTTCAACACGATCGAGGCGACCACCGGCTGGCCGGTGGAAATGCCACCGAGGATGCCGCCGGCATGGTTGCTGGCGAAGCCCTGCGGGGTCAGCAGGTCACGGTGCTCGGTGCCCTTCTGCGCTGCGCTGGCGAAACCGTCGCCGATCTCCACCCCCTTCACCGCGTTGATGCTCATCAGCGCAGCGGCCAGTTCGCCATCGAGCTTGCCGTAGATCGGCTCGCCCCAGCCCGGCGGCACGTTGTCGGCGACCACGTCCACGCGCGCACCGACCGAATCACCGGACTTGCGCAGCGCATCCATGTACGCCTCCAGTTCCGGCACCTGTGCGGCGTGCGGCCAGAAGAACGGATTGTCTTCCACCGCCGACCAGTCGAAACCGGCCGGCGTGATGTCGCCCAGCTGCGACAGGTAGCCACGCACGGTCACGCCGAAGCGCTCGGCGAGCCACTTCTTGGCGACCACGCCGGCGGCCACGCGCATGGTGGTCTCGCGTGCCGAGGAACGGCCGCCACCGCGCGGGTCGCGGATGCCGTACTTGTGCCAGTAGCTGTAGTCGGCATGACCCGGCCGGAACTGCTGGCCGATGTTGGCGTAGTCCTTGCTGCGCTGGTCGGTGTTGCGGATCAGCAGCGCGATCGGCGTGCCGGTGGTCAGGCCCTCGTACACGCCGGACAGGATCTCGACCTCATCGGCTTCGCGACGCGCCGAGGTGTGCCGGCTCTTGCCGGTTGCGCGACGCTGCAGGTCGTGGGCGAATTCGGCCGCGTCCAGCGCCAGCCCCGGCGGGCAGCCATCGATCACGCAGCCGATGGCCGGCCCGTGCGACTCGCCGAACGTGGTGACGGTGAACAGCTTGCCGAACGAATTGGAGCTCACGGGCGCTGCGCCGCCAGTTCGGTGATGCGGGCGCTGTGGGCGATCAGTTCGCGGCACTCGACCGCGAAGATGCCCATCTGGCCAACCTTGAACTCGATCCAGGCGAAATCGACTTCCGGCAGCAGCTTGACCAGATGCTGTTCGGACTCGCCCACTTCACAGATCAGCAGACCGTCTTCGCTCAGGTGCAGCGGGGCATCGCGCAGGATCTTCAGCACCAGGTCCAGGCCGTCATCGCCGGCACGCAGACCCATCTCCGGCTCGTAGGAGTATTCCTGCGGCAGGGCATCGGTCTCGTCGTTGGTGACGTACGGCGGGTTGGTGACGATCAGGTCGTAGTGGCGGCCGGTCAGGCCGTTGAACAGGTCCGACTTGAGCAGGGTGACGTTGTGCGCCTGCAGGCGTTCCTTGTTCTCTTCGGCCAGCGACAGCGCGTCGTCGCTCAGGTCGACGCCATCCACTTCCCAGTTCGGGTAGTAATGGCCCATGGCGATGGCGATGCAGCCCGAACCGGTGCAAAGATCCAGCGCGCGGCTGACATCGCGGCCGGCCAGCCACGGCTCGAAGCCGCATTCGATCAGTTCGGCGATCGGCGAACGCGGCACCAGGGCGCGCTTGTCGCTCTTGAAGCTCAGGCCGGCGAACCAGGCCTCACCGGTCAAGTAGGCGGCCGGGATGCGTTCATCGATGCGACGCTGGAACAGTTCCAGCACGCGCAGCTTTTCGGCCTGCAGCAGGCGCGCCTGGCCATAGGCCGGGCCCAGATCGTGCGGCAGGTGCAGGCTGTGCAGCACCAGCTGGGTGGCCTCGTCCAGCGCATTGTCGTAGCTGTGACCGAAGGTCAGCCCGGCTTCGTTGAAACGGCTGGTGCCGTAGCGGATCAGATCGATGATCGTGTGGAGTTCGGCGGCCGTTTCAGCGGTCATGGCGGTACTGCGGGCAAAGTGGCCCCCGATTATAGGGGCTGGCGCCCGCGGCGGCATCCGTTGCGGCAGAAACGATCGGGCCGCAGCCGGTATGATGGAGCCCACTTCGCGCGGGGGCTCCCATGTTCAATCGCAACGCCGGCATCATCCTGCTGATCGCCCTGGCGGCGGGCCTGGGCCTGCTGGCCGCCCAGCAGGTGTTCGCGCCGAAGCCACCGGCCAACGCCCCGGCCACCGAAGCGATCACGCTGTACCCGCAGCCGCGCGAACTGCCCGACTTCAACCTGGCCCAGTCCGACGGCACCCGCCTGATTCCGGGCGAGCTGAAGGGCCACTGGACCCTGGTGTTCCTGGGCTTCACCTTCTGCCCCGACGTCTGCCCCACCACTCTGGCCGAGCTGGCCGGCGCGCAGAACCAGTGGGAGGCCCTGCCCGACAGCCTGCGCCCGCGCGTGCTGTTCATCTCGGTCGACCCGGACCGTGACAGCGCCACACGCCTGGGCGAGTACGTGCACGGCTTCCACAAGGACACCCTGGCCGCCACCGCCGATATCCCGTCGCTGGAGCGCTTTGCCACGTCGCTGGGTTTCGTGTTCCAGAAGGTGCCGGGCAAGCACTTCGACGAGAACCCTGAGGATTACACCGTCGAGCACTCGGCCAGCCTGGCCGTGCTCGACCCGCAGGGCCGCCTTGCCGGCCTGGTGCGGCCCCCGTTCAACGCGCCGGCCATTGCCCGCGACCTGCAGAAGCTGACCGAGAAAACCGCCCCATGAGCCTCACCACCGCCCTGACGTACGCCCTGCCCCACCGCCTGCTGTCCTCGATGGCGCGTTCGCTGGCGTACTCGGACGATCCGCGCGTGTCGCGCTGGCTGATCGACACCGTCACCCGCAAGTTCAACGTCAACCTGGACGAAGCGGCCAACCCGGACCCGCGCAGCTATGCCACCTTCAACCAGTTCTTCACGCGTGCGCTGAAGCCGGGGGCGCGCGTGGCCGATGCCGATCCGCGCAGCCTGGTGATGCCGGCCGACGGCCGCATCAGCCAGCTGGGGAAGATCGAGGCCGGCCGGATCTTCCAGGCCAAGGGCCAGTCGTTCACCGCCGCCGAACTGCTGGGCAGCGACGAAGACGCCAAGCCGTACAACGACGGCCTGTACGCCACCGTGTACCTGTCGCCGCGCGATTACCACCGCGTGCACATGCCGTGGACCGGCACCCTGCGCGAGACCGTGCACGTGCCGGGCCGCCTGTTCAGCGTCGGCCCGGCCGCGGTGAACGGCGTGCCGCGCCTGTTCGCCCGCAACGAGCGCCTGGTCTGCCACTTCGATACCAGCTTCGGCCCGATGGTGAGCGTGATGGTCGGTGCACTGCTGGTGTCCGGCGTGGAGACCGTATGGAGCGGTGAGGAGATCCCGGCCTACGGTGACCGCATCACCCGCAAGGATTACCGCGGCCAGGGCATCCAGCTGGAGCGCTTCGCCGAGATGGCGCGCTTCAACTACGGTTCGACCGTGATCGTGCTGCTGCCGCCGGGCGTGGCCGAGTTCGCGCCGCAGCTGGGCGCCGAAAGCCCGGTGCAGCTGGGCCAGGCGCTGGCGACGCTGCGCTGAGGTACATGTAGAGCCGAGCCCATGCTCGGCTGCTGGCTGCAACCGGTCATGCATTTCTGTGGGCAAAGGAAGCCGAGCATGGGCTCGGCTCTACAGCCAGAAGCGCGCTACTGCAGGGCCGGGGCTGGACCTACGTCCATGCCGTCGTAGTCTTCCACGCCCTTCTCCGCGGCCAGCGCCGCGAACTCCTGGTTGCGACGGTCCAGCGAGGCTTCGTCGTGAATCTCCACGCGCTCCACATGCAGCACGTGGAACGGCGCGTCGCCCTCTTCCGGCTCCTGCTCGAAGAGTTCCACGAAGGAGTAGCCCTGCGCCTGCAGATGGTCAGCCAGTACCTGCAACGGCTCAGCAGTGGAATGCACGAAGAAATACCCCCACAGCAACGGGCCGGTGATGTCCCAGTCGGTGTTTTCGCGGAGGTTGGCGAACAGGTTGCGGGTGTCTTCGAGGTCCATGCGGATTCCAGGGGTCGGGAGGATTACTTGTCGCAGCCCTGCAGCTTCAGCGTCTGGCCGTGGCGCAGGCTGTAGGCCGGGGCCTTCAGGCCGTTGGCGCGGGCCAGGGTCGGCACGTCGCACTGGAATTTCGCGGCGATGGCGCCCAGGGTCTCACCCCGGCCCACCTTGTGGCTGCGCACCGGCTTCGGCCGTGCCGGCGGGCGCGGCGTAGTTACCGGAGCGGCCGGTGTGGTCGGCACGCTGGTGGACGCGGCGGCATCGGCCACCGGCACCACACCGCCCACGGCCACGCTGCCGGTGTAGCTGGCAGCGGTCGGACGCTTGATCGCTGCGTTCAGATCGGCGGTGATCAGCGTGCGGGCCAGATCGGCACGCGGGCCGCTGACGCAGTTGCGCTGGTACAGCCCGGCGATGCGGGTGGTGGCATTGATCAGCGTGCCGGCCGGAATCCAGCCGTCGGCTTCATAGCGCGGGTTGAGGTTGCGCAGCGCGCGCATGTAGCCATCGCGGGTGCCGTGGCTGCCCAGGCAGATGGTCAGTTCGTAGATGGTAGTGGACTTGGCCAGGCGCAGCGTGGCCGGCTGCGCGCTGATCTTCGGGAATTCCACGCCGTACTGCTGCGGGTGCAGGAAGATCCAGGCGGCGGCGATCACCATCGGCACGTAGTCCTTGGTCTCGCCCGGGAACTGGTTGTAGACGCTGTCGGTCCAGAAGCTCTGGCCAGCACTCTGCTTGAACACGCGCGCGGCACGGCCTTCACCACCGTTGTAGGCGGCCACCGACATTTCCACGTTGTTGTTCAGCTCGCGCAGACGCTCGTTGAGGTAACTGGCGCTGGCCTCGGCGGCGCTGCGCGCGTCAAAGCGCGTATCGAAGCCGGTGCCGTCCGGGCCGAGGCCGAAGCGGCGACCGGTGGCCGGCATGAACTGCATCAGGCCGGCGGCGCCGGCGCGCGAGGACGCATGCACGCGGCCGTTGGACTCCTTGGCCATGATGCCGAACAGCAGCGCCTCGGGCAGGCCGCGCTTCTCCCACTCCGGCCACATCACCGCACGCAGGTTCTGGTAGTTCTCGTAGCTGGTCAGCAGCGCGGGACGCATGTCGGTCAGCCAACGGCGGATGCCGGCCTGCACGGCCGGGTTGTACTCGACCATGCTGTCGAAGGCATGCCGCTTGTCGTTGAGCAGCGCGGCGGCGCGCGCGGCCTCCGGCACGTCGGCGGTGAGCGGGCCGATATGGTCGGGGTCGGCTTCCAGGCGGTCACCGCCCTCGTCGGCCACGTCGTCGCTGGCAGCGGCATCAGCGTCGTGCTTGAGCAGGCGCTTGTAGCTGGCAAGCAGGGTGCCCATCTGGCAGCCCTTCTGCTTCACGCAGTCGTTGAGGACATCTTCCATGTCTTCCAGCGCGGCATCGGCCTCGTTGCTGCCCTTGGGGTCGGCATTGGCGACCAGCAGCAGGGCGTCGCTGTAACGCTTTTCGGCGACGGTCATGCGCTGCTGCAGCGCATCCACCTTCACCTTGTCCCGGGCCGAAACCCGCTGCGCATGGGCGTCGGGCGCCAGGGAAACCAGGCCGGCAAGGGCCAGCAGCGGCCAACCGCGGGAAATCAGGACAGGAACGGGCATTGATGGCACTGTGTGCGAAACAGGCAGGCAGAGTAGCGGCGCCGCCAAGGTCCGGGCAAGCCGACCTTCGGCCCGTCACCGCCGGCGGTTAACATTGGGCTATTCACCACAAGGGCTGGACCATGGATCCGATTCTGCTCGGCAAAGGCATTACCGACGATATTGCCGTCACCCTGCTGCCGAAACTCGGCAACCGCCACGGCCTGGTGGCCGGCGCCACCGGCACCGGCAAGACGGTCACCCTGATGACCCTGGCCGAGGGCTTCTCGCGGCTGGGCGTGCCGGTGTTCCTGGCCGATGTTAAGGGCGATGTGTCCGGCCTGGCTGTTCCCGGGACCGGTGCCGAGAACCTGCTGACGCGTGCTGCCGAGATCGGCGTGGCCGACTATGCGCCGGCCGCCAGCCCCACCATTTTCTGGGACCTGTACGGCAAGCTCGGCCATCCGGTGCGCACCACGGTCAGCGAGATGGGCCCGACCCTGCTGGCGCGCATCCTCGAGTTGAACGACACCCAGTCCGGCGTGCTCGACATCGTGTTCAAGCTGGCCGACGACCGTGGCCTGCTGCTGCTGGACATGGACGACCTGCGCGCCCTGCTCGGCCTGGTGGCCGAGGAGCGCAAGGACATCTCCACCGAGTACGGCCTGGTCAGTGCGCAGTCGATCGCCGCGATCCAGCGTTCGGTGCTGCGCCTGGCGCAGGATGGTGGCGAGAATTTCTTCGGCGAACCGGCGCTTGAGCTGGCCGACATCATGCGGGTCAATCACGACGGCCGCGGCGTGATCGGCATCCTCGCCGCCGACCAGCTTGTGCTCAAGCCCAAGCTGTATTCCACCTTCCTGCTGTGGCTGCTGTCGGAGTTGTTCGAGCAGCTGCCGGAGGTGGGCGACCTGGACAAGCCGAAGCTGGTCTTCATCTTCGACGAGGCCCACCTGCTGTTCGACGACGCACCGCCGTCGCTGGTGCAGCGCATCGAGCAGGTGGTGCGCCTGATCCGCTCCAAGGGCGTGGGCGTGTATTTCTGCTCGCAGTTCCCCGACGACGTGCCGGGCAACATCCTCGGCCAACTGGGCAACCGCGTGCAGCACGCGTTGCGTGCGTTCACCCCGCGCGACCAGAAGGCAGTAAAGACCGCTGCCGAAACCTTCGTGCCGAACCCGAAGCTGGACGTGGCCAAGGTGCTCAGCCAGCTCGGCACCGGCGAGGCGCTGGTGTCCACGCTGCAGGACAAGGGTGTGCCGATGCCGGTGCAGCAGACGATGATCGCGCCGCCGCGCTGCCGGATGGGACCGATCACCGAGACCGAGCGTACCCAGGTGCGTGCCGGCAGCCCGGTCGGCAGTCGTTACGACACGGCGATCAACCGTGAATCGGCCGCCGAACTGCTGGCCCAGCGCGCGCAGAAGACGGTCGAGCAGGCGCAGGCGCCGGCCGCCCGCAGCCGCGAGCAGGACGAAGCGCAGGAAGGCGGTTTCGGCCAGGCGATCAAGGATGCGATTTTCGGCACCAAGCGCCGCCAGGGCATGATCGAGACGATGGCCAAGCAGACCACGCGCACGGTCGGCACCAAGCTGGGCAACCAGATCGTGCGTGGCCTGTTGGGCGGCATCTTCGGCGGCAAGCGTTGATTCACCGCCACTGGCGGTCAGAGCTCTTTCCACAGGAAAGGGCTCCGACCCCATCGTTCCCCTGAAAAGAAGTCTTACCGCATGTCCCGTTGGCGTCCCCCCGCAGAAAAAAGCACTGCCCTGATCACCGCCTCCGGCCACGCACGGCTGAAGGCCGAACTGGATGACCTGTGGCGGGTGCGCCGCCCCGAGGTGGTGAAGGCACTGGCCGCAGCCGCCGCAGAAGGCGACCGTTCGGAAAACGCCGAGTACACCTATCGCAAGAAGCAGCTGGGCGAGATCGACCGTCGCGCGCGCTACCTGACCAAGCGGTTGGAATCGCTGCGCGTGGTCGACACCACGCCGACCGATCCGCAGGCGGTGTTTTTCGGCGCGTGGGTGGAACTGCAGAACGTGGACAGTGGCGACACCAGCCGCTATCGCATTGTCGGCCCGGACGAGACCGATGCAGGCCTGGGTTGGATCAGCATCGATTCGCCGCTGGCACGTGCGCTGCTGAAGAAGCGGCTGGATGATGAGTTCTCGGTAGAGCTGCCCGGCGGGCAGTTCACCTTTGCGGTGATCGGGGTGGAGTACGAGCCTGTGTAGCGTCGAGCATGGCTCGACTGCCTGCCCTTTGTAGAGCCGAGCCCATGCTCGGCTGATGGGCAAACGCAGCCGAGCATGGGCTCGGCTCTACAACGGCAACCCCACCAGCGGCAACGGATACTGGCGACCGGCACGCAGCGGGCGGAAATAATCGGCATTGCGATAGAAGGCGGAATCCTGCACGCCATGCCAGCCGGGAATACCGGCCAATGGCAGGGGCCGCAGCTGCAGCGGATCGGTCACTGCCCTGCCCTCGGCGATGGCCGCGGTCACTGCGTCAACGCAGGCATCATCGACTTCGTCGCGCACCACCACGCACTTGCCCACCAGACGGCGTTCCGGCAGCAGCGCCTGCTCCATCAGCGCGTGCCCGAATACCGCAGCGATGGCGATATCGCCGCTCAGCCAGTGCGCTGGCTCGAACAATGCATGCCAGTCATGCCCATCCCACGCACGCATAAACGAGTCATCGCGCACGCGCACGATCACGCCGGTCTCGTCGAACTGGGTCAACGCGGCCTGCGCACGGTTGCGCTGGCCCGGCGGCATCGCCTCGATATGCCGACACTGCTGCACATTGAGGGCCTGCTTGAGCTGCGGGTAACGGGCCCACACCAGTGCATTGAACAGGTCGTGCCAGTTGTCGGCGCGGGTGGCGATAAGCCCCTGCGCGATGCGGGCTTCGTAGTGCAGGCCGTCAGCCAGCAGCGCGGCATCCTGCTCGACCAGGTGCTTGCCGGGCAGCGTGAGGCGTGCCTCGAGCGCTGCAATGGACGGCCACTCCGGGCCTTCCAACAGATCACGAACGTCGCGCAATCCGGCAAACACCGGGTGCGCGAACACCTGCGGATCGACCGCCGCACGCGGCGGCGGCACGAAGCGGCGGACACCGCTGCCGTCACCGGCGGCGGTCGTCGCGGTGGTCACAGCATCTTGAGATCGAATGCCGGGCGGGTAGCGGCCGGCAGCGCGTCACCGTACAGGTCGTGCTCGTCGCTCTCGGTGATTTCCACGTCGACGAACTCACCCACGCGCAGCGGCACCTGGTCGGCATTCTGGATGTGCACCAGGCCGTCGATCTCCGGGGCATCGGCCTTGGAGCGGGCCACGGCGATCTCGCCTTCGATGGCGTCGACCAGGCACTGCTGCACGGTGCCGATTTTGGCTTCCAGGCGTGCCGCGGAAATCCGCGCCTGCTTTTCCATGAAACGGGCCAGGCGCTCCTGCTTCACTTCCTCCGGTACCGCATCGGGCAGGTCGTTGGCGGTGGCGCCTTCCACCGGCGAATAGGCGAACGCACCGACGCGGTCCAGCTGCGCTTCGTCGAGGAACGACAGCAGCTCTTCGAACTCGGCCTCGGTCTCGCCCGGGAAGCCAACGATGAAGGTCGAACGCACGGTGATGTCCGGGGCGATACGGCGCCAGTTCTGTACGCGCTCCAGGGTCTTCTCGACCGCGCCGGGGCGCTTCATCAGGCGCAGGATGCGCGGGCTGGCATGCTGGAACGGAATGTCCAGGTACGGCAGGATGCGGTTCTCGGCCATCAGCGGCACCACCTCGTCCACGTGCGGGTACGGGTAGACGTAGTGCATGCGCACCCACGCATCCAGCTCGGACAGGCCTTCGCACAGCGCCTTCAGGCGGGTCTGGTAGGCCTTGTTGCGCCACATCTTCTCGGCGTACTTCACGTCCACGCCATAGGCCGAGGTGTCCTGCGAAACCACCAGCAGCTCGCGCACGCCGCCCCGCACCAGGCGCTCGGCTTCGCGCAGCACCTCATCCACCGGGCGCGAGACCAGCTTGCCACGCATCGACGGGATGATGCAGAAGCTGCACTTGTGGTTGCAGCCCTCGGAAATCTTCAGGTAGGCGTAGTGGCGCGGGGTCAGCTTGATGCCGTAGTCGGGCACCAGGTCCACGAACGGATCGTGCTTGGGCGGCAGCGCTTCATGCACCGCTTCCATCACGCTCTGGTAGTCCTGCGGGCCGGACACCGCCAGCACGTTGGGGTACGCCTCGCGGATCTGCTCCGGGCGCTTGCCCAGGCAGCCGGTGACGATGACCTTGCCGTTCTGGTTCATCGCCTCGCCAATCGCGTCCAGCGATTCGGTCACTGCCGAATCGATGAAACCGCAGGTGTTGACCACCACCACGTCGGCCGAATCGTAGGACGGCACGATGTCGTAGCCTTCCGAGCGGAGCTGGGTAAGGATGCGTTCGGAATCGACAAGGGCCTTCGGGCAGCCAAGGCTGACGAAGCCGACTTTGGGGTTCAGCTGGGACATGGAATCGCGGGACTCTGGGGGCCTGGGCCCCTGCCGTCGTGGCAGGGGTTCCTGGGGGCCGGGGCCTGAAAGGGCGCCAGTATACCGGGGTTGGCGGCCGCGCTCTGAATGGCCAGCCGCCCGATCCCGCACAGCCGCTGACATCGCGCTAACCCACGCTGCACCGACAATGCCGTTCTGTTCCCCACAACGAGATGGAAACGATGGCCGAGTGGATCACCCTGGATACGCATCACGGCCCGGTACGGGCCTGGCAGGCCCTGCCGGAGGGCACCCCGCGTGGCGGGCTGGTGGTGGTGCAGGAAATTTTCGGCGCCAACCCGCACATCCGCGGCGTAGCGGAGCGCTTCGCGGCCGAAGGCTACGCGGTGCTGGCGCCGTCGTTCTTCGACCTGGTCGACGGTGCAGAAGCCGATCCGGATGCCCTGCCCTATGACGCCGAAGGCGTGAAGCAGGGCCTGGAACGGGTGACCGCACTGGGCATGGAGAAGGCGCTGGAGGTCGTGCGTGCAGCCGCCACCCGGCTGGCGCCCCAAGGCAAGGTCGGCACGGTGGGCTACTGCTGGGGCGGCACGGTGGCGATGCTGTCGGCCCTGCGCCTGGGCCTGCCCTCGGTCAGCTATTACGGTGCGCGCAATGTCCAGTTCCTGGATGAGACGCCCAAGGCCCCGGTGATCTTCCACTTCGGCGCCCAGGACAAGAGCATCCCGCCGGAGGCGGTCCAGGCCCATCGCGAGAAGCTGCCGCAGATGGCCACCTTCGTCTATCCGGCCGACCACGCCTTCAACCGGGAGGTCGGACATGCGTATGATCCAGACAGCGCCACCCTGGCGCTGCAACGCACCCTGGACTTCTTCTCGGAGCATCTTGGATGAGCGATTTCGAACTCGATTCACGCCTGGCCACCGATAGCGTGCTGGTGGCCGAAGGACCGTTGTCGCAAGTGCGGCTGATGAACGACGAACGATTCCCCTGGCTGGTGCTGGTACCGCGCTTGGCCGGGGTGACCGAGTGGATCGAGCTGGACGGCGAGCAGCAGGACAAGCTGCGCACCGAGCTCAACCGCGCCTGCAAGGCCCTGAAGGGCGCCGACGGGGTGGAGAAGATCAATATCGGTGCGCTGGGCAACATCGTGCGCCAGCTGCATTTCCATGTGATCGGCCGCCATGACGGCGACCCCGCGTGGCCGGGCCCGGTCTGGGGCAGCGGCCCCGCGCACCGCTACGAGCCGGGTGCGCTGGACCAGCATGTCGCCTACTGGAAGGAACGGCTAGGATATCCAGCCCAGTCCTGAGCGTTTGCCGACCCGATGCGATTCAACCTCGTTGCCGCCGTCCTGCTGATCCTGATCGGCCTGTTCATGCTCGCCAGCAACCTGGGCTGGACGCACCTGAACCTGTCCAAGCTGCTGCTGACCTGGTGGCCGGTGGCATTGGTGGGTGTCGGCATCGCGATGCTGTTCGGTCGCGGGAAATAAAGAAGGCGGCGCATTGCGCCGCCTTCCTTCATGTAGAGCCGAGCCATGCTCGGCTTCACAAATCGCCTGCGATCTTCAGGTCCGCGGCAGCGTCACGCCGGTCTGGCCCTGGTACTTGCCGCCACGATCGCGGTACGACGTCTCGCAGATGTCGTCGGCGGCCGCCTGGAAGAACAGCATCTGCGCTACGCCTTCATTGGCGTAGATGCGCGCCGGCAGCGGCGTGGTGTTGCTGAATTCCAGGGTCACGTGCCCTTCCCATTCCGGTTCCAGCGGGGTCACGTTGACGATGATGCCGCAGCGCGCGTAGGTGCTCTTGCCCAGGCACACCACCAGGGTGTCGCGCGGGATGCGGAAGTACTCCACGGTGCGCGCCAGCGCGAAGCTGTTGGGCGGGATGATGCATTCATCGCCGACGATATCGACGAAGCTGCCCGGATCGAAGTGCTTGGGATCGACGATGGTCGAGTTGATGTTGGTGAACACCTTGAACTCGCGCGAGCAGCGCACGTCGTAGCCGTAGCTGGAGGTGCCATAGCTGACGATGCGCTCGCCGTTGGCCTGCTTGACCTGCCCGGCCTCGAACGGCTCGATCATGCCGTGCTGCTCGGACATGCGGCGGATCCAACGGTCACTCTTGATGCTCATGCTTTGTCCTGGGGTACGAGGGGGCGCGAGGATTCTAGCAGGGGGCCGGGCGTCGCCGGCGGCCCCTGCCCGGGCACTTACAGCAGCGACGACAGGATCGGGATCGAGGCACGCGGACGCTTGCCAACCTCCTCGATCAGGCGCTGCGCGGCATGGCGGTAGGCCTGGGCCGGGACCGAATCCGGCTGGGCCACGGTGATCGGGGTACCGGAATCGCCCTGCTCGCGGATGCCGATCTGCAGCGGCAGCGAACCGAGCAACGGCACGCCGTACTGCGCGGCCATGCGCTCGCCGCCGCCCTCGCCGAACAGGTGCTCGACATGCCCGCAGCTGCTGCAGGTATGCACCGCCATGTTCTCGACGATGCCCAGCACCGGCACCTCGACCTTCTCGAACATCTTCAGCGCCTTCTTCGCGTCCAGCGTGGCGATGTCCTGTGGCGTGGTGACGATCACCGCACCGGCCAGCGGGATCTTCTGGGTCAGGGTCAGCTGGATGTCGCCGGTGCCCGGCGGCAGGTCGATCAGCAGGTAGTCCAGGTCGTCCCACAAGGTGTCGTTGAACAGCTGGGTCATCGCCGAGGTGGCCATCGGCCCACGCCAGATCATCGGCGTGTCCTCTTCGATCAGGTAGCCGATCGACATGGTGTCGACGCCGAACGCACGCAGCGGCTCGATGCTCTTGTTGTCCGGGCTTTCCGGACGGCCGGACAGGCCCAGCATTGCCGGCACGCTGGGGCCATAGATGTCGGCGTCGAGCACGCCCACGCGCGCGCCGAGCTGCTGCAGCGCCACGGCCAGATTGACCGCGGTGGTCGACTTGCCGACGCCGCCCTTGCCCGAACCAACCGCGATCACATTGCGGATGCGGGCATGCGGCGTGAGTCCCTTCTGGACCTGGCTTGCATGGGGACGGCGGGGAGAACTGTTCACAACGAGCACCGGCGGGGTCAGGGGGAATAACCGAGCATCATACAAGCTGGACGTAACCTGACTGAAATTCAGGATTGCTACAGATTCGTGCACAGATTGTTAAGTTCATGTTACGTTCGACCCGCACTGTTTTGGGCTGCGGAGCTGGCATTCCCAGCCCGCGCGATGGCGCATGCGCAGTGCCGTTTTTGTTTTTGCTCTCCAATGGAACTACATGAACTACGTAAGCAACACCGCACGTCGCAACACGCTCGCCGTCGCCCTGATTTCCGCTCTGATGGCCGCCGCCCCGGCAATGGCCCAGGACAAGGCGACCAACCTGGACAAGATCACCGTCACCGGTTCGCTGATCCCGCAGACCCAGGTTGAAACCCAGACCCCGGTGATGTCCATCACCGCCGAAGACATCCAGACCCGCGGCTTCAGCAGTGTTGCTGAAGTGCTGCAGCAGTCGTCGCTGACCACTGGCGGCCTGCAGGGCGGCCAGACCTCGGGTTCGTTCACCCAGGGCGCCGAAGCCGCCGGCATGTTCGGCCTGAATCCGGGCTACACCAAGTACCTGATCAACGGCCGCCCGATGCTCTCGTATCCGGCGCTGTACAACGGCAGCGAAACCTTCAACAACATCAGCGGCATTCCGATCGACATCGTCGAGCGGATCGAAGTGCTGCCGGGCGGCCAGTCCTCGCTGTACGGCTCGGACGCGATCGCCGGTGTGGTCAACATCATCCTGAAGGAGCGCATGGACGGCGGCACCATGACCCTCCGTGGCGGCACCTACACCGAAGGCGGCGGCAGCAACATCCGCTTCAGCGCTGCCAAGGGCATCAACGCCTTCGACGACCGCTTCCATGCGCTGTTCAACGTGCAGATCGAGAACGGCAGCCCGATCTGGGGCTACCAGCGCGACATCACCCGCCAGAACAACCCGGTCGGCTACACCGCCCAGGTTCCGTCGAACGACTTCGCCGTCATCACCAACGCTGACAACAAGCTGCTGATGATGGACCCGAGCCGTTGCGCCAACGTCGCTGGGCTGTATGACGGCACCACCGTGGTCGGCCAGCGCGCGTCGGGCGAGTCCTGCGGTTCGGTGTACAGCGCCGGCTACAAGACCCTGAAGAACGGCAAGAACAGCGGCCAGTTCTACTCGTCGATGACCTTCGACGTGAACGACAACTTCCAGCTGTTCGCCGACGTGCTGTACAGCAAGGAAAAGACCGAGTTCACCTCCGGCTCGAGCGCCCTGTGGTGGGGCACCAAGTCGAGCCTGGGCAGCTTCTACGACCAGGGCCTGGGCAAGGTCGTGAACCTGCAGCGCGCCTTCGCGCCGGAAGAAATCGGCCCGGGCCATTACAACAACATCATGAACTCCGACGAAAGCCGTGCGTACCAGGTCACCCTGGGCGGCAAGGGCATGGTCGGCGACTGGGACTACAGCGCCAGCTTCACCCGTGGCGAGTACCGCCTGGACCAGAACCGCTTCGTGCGCTGGAAAGACAAGATCGATGGCTTCTTCGTCGACAACGTGCTGGGCCCCAAGCTGGGCACCACCGCTGATGGCTTCGACATCTACAACCCGAACTACGCGGCCTTCTACTCGCCGATCACCCCTGACCAGTTCGCCAGCTTCACCGGCTACGGTACCCACCGCAGCAAGACCTGGCAGAACCTGGGTCGCGTGCAGGTGACCAACGGCTCGCTGTTCAGCCTGCCGGGCGGTGACGCCGGCCTGGCCGTCGTGCTGGAAGGTGGCAGCGAAGGTTGGGACTACTCGCCGGACCAGGCGTTCGTCAAGGGCAACGTGTGGGGCACCACCGCCGTCGCCGGCGCCGGCCACCGCAGCAACTACGCGGTCACCAGCGAACTGCGCATGCCGCTGCACGACACCCTGACCGTCAGCGCCTCGGGCCGCTATGACGCCTTCAAGATCGCCGACAAGACCGTCGACAAGGCCACCTACAGCATCGGCCTGGAATTCCGTCCGATCGAGAGCCTGCTGCTGCGCGGCAAGTACGGTACCGCCTTCCGCGCACCGACCCTGTCCGATGCCTTCCAGGGCATGAGCGGTTCGTACTCGTCCGGCCAGAACGACTACTACCGCTGCAGCCAGATGGGTTATGGCCTGCGTGATGAGGCCTGCTCGTTCTACAAGAACACCTCGGTGTACAGCGAAAAGTCCGGCAACCCGGACCTGAAGCCGATCACCGCCGATGTCTGGAGCGCAGGTGTGGTGTGGGCCCCGGTCAGCAACTTCTCGCTGTCGGCCGACTACTACAACTGGAAGATCAAGAACGAGGTCAAGACCCTGAGCTCGGACCAGCTGCTGCTGGCCGAGTACCAGTGCCACAACGGCCTGCCGAACAACACCTCGGCCAGCTGCGGTGACGTGACCAACTGGATATCCCGCGACGCCGGTGGCAACCTGACCCGCGTATACACGCCGAAGCTCAACGTTGCCAGCCAGAACCTGGAAGCGGTGACCGTGGCGGCCAAGTACCAGCAGGATATCGGCCGCTTCGGCTCGCTGATGTTCTCCGGCAACTACACCAACATGCTGAAGCGTGAAGTGCAGCCGATGCCGGGCGCCGCCAAGCTCGACCTGCTGAGCGACCCTTACAACATGTGGTACTACGACAACTTCGCCAAGGTCCGCGGCGATCTGTCGGTGGCCTGGAACATCGCCAAGTTCACCACCACTGTGTACGCCAACTACGTCGGCAGCACCCCGAACTACCTGGCCTACACCGGCCGCAGCTACGGCTACGTCCACTCCTCCGGCGCCAAGGCCGGCAAGTGGGGTTCGTACACCACGTACAACCTGAGCATGAACTACCAGGCACAGGAAGATCTGGTCCTGTCGCTGATGGTCAACAACGTGTTCAACAAGCTGCCGGAAGGCCAGCGCTACAACTACCCGGGCAACGAATCGACCCCGTTCAACGACGGCTTCTACAGCGTCTACGGCCGCCAGATCTCGGCCCAGGTCAAGTACAACTTCTGATCCCGTCGTTTTCCGGACTCCGTGTCTGGACCAGGCCCCGCTTCGGCGGGGCCTTTTTTTTGGCCAGTCAACCTGTCTCGCTGCGCAAAGGCACCCCATTCCGCCCATTCATCTTCAACTCATAAAGACTGAACATGCACATCACGAATGAGACCAAGCTACCGAATTCATTGCACTTTCAAGTCCAACGAATGCACATTTCGAGACACAGAGTAACGCGAACCTCCTTTTTTCGTTAAGCCCGTGTTAGGTTCGATGAACCACAGGCCTACACATGAACGCCACTGTAACGCCTGAATGGAATCAGCATGCTTCAGTCAACAAGGGGATCCACTACGATGACCAAGACCCGTACACCCGGCCGCCACCCGCTGACTAGCGCTCTGCTCGTCGGCCTGCTTGCAGCGAGCTCGGCACCTGCCTTCGCGCAGGAAACCAATTCCAACCCGGTCGATCTTGACCGGGTCAGCGTGACCGGCTCGCGCATCGCGCGTACGGGCTTCGTGACATCCTCGCCGGTTACCGCCATCACCGCCGAAGAAATCCGCCAGACCGGCGCGCTGACCATCAGCGACCTGATGAACAAGATGCCGCAGCTGGCACCTTCGTTCACCCTCGGCAACTCCACTCGCTACATCGGTACCGCCGGCCTGGGCCTGATGGACCTGCGCGGCATGGGCTACGACCGTACCCTGGTGCTGGTCAACGGCCGTCGCCATGTCGGTGCCAATCCCGGCAGCACCGCGGTCGACGTCAACACCATCCCGGTGGAGTGGATCGAGCGCGTTGAAGTCATCACCGGCGGCGCATCGGCCATCTATGGCGCCGACGCCGTGGCCGGCGTGGTCAACTTCATCATGAAGAAGAACTACGAGGGCTTCGAGGCCCGCGCGCAGAAGGGTATTGCGGGCGAAGGCGGCTTCAATCGCGGCTTCGTGTCGGCTACCGCGGGCACCAATTTCGCCGACGGCCGAGGCAATGTCGCCGTGGCAGTCGAGTACAGCCAGCAGGATCGTTTCGGCCGTGGCGACCGTTCGATCGGTAAACGCTACGACGTGACCGTGCCCAATCCGAATTTCGATCGCACCAAGCCGCCGAGCGAGAGCAACCCGCAGACCGTCCTGGCCCGCCCGGGCGGCAACTACTCCACCTCCTACGGCGGTTCGTTCCAAGCCGGTGGCACGTTCGATTTCACCAAGCCCAACACCTACCAGTACCGCTATCACTTCAATCCGGATGGCAGCTTCAGCCGCAACCGTTTCGATGGGCCAGTGGTCAGCCCTTCCTCGTGCGTCAACTGTGACTTCACCGATCTGAACGCTGTTGCCGACCTGCAGCCGAAGTTCGACCGCCTGAGCGTCAACACCGTCGCCCACTTCGACCTGAACGACAAGCACCGCCTGTTCTTCGAAGGCAAGTACACCAAGACGGAATCGACCTTCTTCGGCCAGCCCGCTTTCGACAACACCATCCGCATCCGTCGCGACAATGCTTTCATCAGCCCTGAGCTGGGCGCCCTGATGGATGCCAACGGTCTGACCCAGCTGCAGATAGCCCGATTCAATGTCGACGCGGGCCGCCGCGGCGAGGAAGTCAAGCGCGAGACCAAGCGCTTTGTCTTCGGCGTGGAAGGCATGTTCGGTGACAACTGGAGCTACGAGGCCTCTGGCAACTATGGCGAGACCGAGATCAACCGCGTCAACGTCAACAACCGCATCAACGAGCGCTGGCAGGCAGGTCTGGACGCAGTCCGCGATTCAAGCGGCAAGATCGTCTGCCGTGTCGACCGCGATGCCAATGCCACCAACGCCAATGCCGGTGGCCGCGCTTACAACCGCGACCTGATCGGTTCGGGCTGCATTCCCTTCAGCATCTTCGGTGATGGCGCCGTGCCGCAGAATGCGGCCGACTGGTTCAATACCCGTTCGCACTACTTCGGCAAACTGCAGCAGACCGTGTTCAGCGCGTCGGTGAGCAACAACGCGCTGTTCTCGCTGCCGGCCGGTGATGTCGGCATTGCGGCCGGCGCCGAGTACCGCAAGGAGAAGAGCCAGGAGCGTACCGATCCGCTGGCAGCCTCCGGTGCCACCTTCCTCAACGCCATCAACGGCGGTGGCGGTTCGTACAACGTCAAGGAAGTGTTCGCCGAAACCAACATCCCGCTGCTGGCCGACATCCCGGGCATCCGCCGCCTGTCGCTGGATCTGGCTGGCCGCTATTCGGACTACAACACCATCGGTTCGACCAAGACCTGGAACGTCGGCCTGGACTGGGAAGTGATCCCGTCACTGCGCGTTCGCGGTACGTTGGCCAAGGCCATCCGCGCACCCAACATCGGCGAACTGTATGACGAGCAGTCGCAGAACTTCGCGACCATCGCCGACCCCTGCAACACCAACGCCACCAATTCGAACCGTCCGGGCACCGCTGGCGATCCGGCGCTGCGCGCCGCCAACTGCGCGGCTCTGGGCATTCCGGCAAACTGGGTTGACTCGTACAGCGCCAACCGTCCAGGCGTCAGCGGCGGCAATCCGAACCTGAAGCCGGAGCGCGCCGAGTCCACCTCGATTGGTTTCGTCTGGCAGCCGGAGTTCTTCGAAGGCTTCGGCATGTCGGTCGACTACTGGCGTATCACCCTGAAGGACGCTATCGGTGCGGTCAACGCCCAAACCCTGGCAACCCGCTGTGTCGATTCGCCGGGGGGCATCAACAACGCCTTCTGCGGCAACATCAAGCGCGCGCCGGTGGGCGGTGCGGTCGGTGCGAACGGTGCTGAGTTCCCGGCATACAGCATCTACGACTGGACTGCGATCGCAGAGAACCTGGCCAAGAGCCGTCGTACCGGCATCGACCTGGAAATGAACTACGACTTCGGCATGTTTGGTGGCCACACCAACCTGCGCCTGGTCGGCACCCGCCTGCTGGAATCGCGTGAGTGGGAGTTCCAGGACTTCCCGAACGAATACAAGGAACGTTCGAACTACGTGACCAACCCGCGCTGGCGTGGCCAGTTCACCGCCAAGTACACGCTGGGCAACTTCCGCGCCAGCTGGGACATGGTGTACATCCACCGCAACCTGCGCGTGTTCCCGGAGAGCTACAACAGCAATCCGGGTTCGCAGAGCCCGATCTGGAACCCGTCGTTCACCTATCACAACATGCAGGTCGGCTACAAAATGGCTGACTCCGGCGTAGAGGTGTACCTGGGCGTGGACAACGTGTTCGACAAGGATCCGCCGGTCAACTACTTCGGCGCGGACCTGGGCTCGGCGTACTACGACAACGTCGGCCGCTTCATGTACATGGGCGTCAACTACAAGTTCTGATCCATCCACACTTGCAGCACCCCGACAGACCCGGCTTTTGCCGGGTCTGTCTTTTCCGGGCCACGAAACGGCCCCCTTGCGCCCGGCCATGACCTTCGACACCCTTGCAGGGCAGGCCGGCGGCGTATCGTTCGGCCCACGGCCGTCCCCGCGGCCCTTCCCTGACTCACTCGGCCTGGAGGCCATCAAAGTGACCCGTACTCCCAAGATCGTGCTGCTGACCCTGGCCGTTTCGGCCGCGCTGGTCGGCTGCGGCAAGAACGAAACCCCGGCCAAGGACGCCACCGCCTCCACGCCGGCTGCGGCCGAAGCCACCCAGTACACCCTGGACGAGAGCAAGCTGCCGGCCTACAACGCCTTCCAGCCCAGCGATCTGGATACCAGCAAGGACGCCTGCGGCGCCTTCGGCGACTACGTCAACAGCAAGTGGCTGGCCGCCAATGAAATTCCGGGCGACCGCACCAGCTGGGGCGCGTTCACCATCCTCGACGAGCGTTCGGTGGCCGTGCAGCACCAGCTGGCTGAACAGGTCGCGCAGGTCAAGAACCCGAACCACATCGAGAAGATCGTCGGCGACCTGTGGGCCACCGGCATGGACGAGGCCAAGATCAATGCCCAGGGCATCGAGCCGCTGAAGGCCGACCTGACGGCGATCGACGGCCTGCAGGACAAGGCGGCCATCGCCGACTACCTGCGCAGCAGCGCGGCCAAGGGTGACAACGTCCTGTTTGGCTTCGGCGCCGAAGCCGACTTCAAGAACTCGGCCGTCAACCTGGCCTACGCCAGCCAGGGCGGCCTCGGCCTGCCGGACAGCACCTACTACACCGATGCCAAGAACGCCGACAAGCTGAAGGCCTACCAGGCGCACGTCGCCAAGGTGCTGGAGCTGTCCGGCGTCGCCGCTGCCGACGCTGCCAAGCAGGCCGAGGACGTGGTCAAGTTCGAGACCCGCCTGGCCAAGGCCTCCAAGTCGCGCGTCGAGCTGTCGCGCAACGTCGAGCTGTACTACAACCCGGTCACCCTGGCCGACGCCGACAAGCTGACCCCGAACTTCAGCTGGACCGAGTTCTTCAAGTCGCAGGGCGTGGCCGCACCGAAGAAGTTCTCGCTGGCGATGCCGGCCTTCCATGAGGAAGTGAGCAAGGCACTGGGCGACACAGATCCGTCGGTGTGGCGTGCCTACCTGCGCTTCCACACCGTGGACAGCGCCTCGCCGTATCTGGCCGACGCCTTCGTGCAGGAGAACTACGAGTTCTACGGCAAGACCCTCAACGGCCAGAAGGAACAGAAGCCGCGCTGGAAGCGCGTGCTGGGCACCATCGAGAACGATGCCGGCGAAGCCTTCGGCCAGCTGTACGTGAAGGTTGCCTTCTCGCCGGAAGCCAAGGCGAAGATGGAAGAGCTGGTGAAGAACCTGGCCGCCTCGCTGAAGGAACGCATCCAGGGCCTGAGCTGGATGAGCGATGAAACCAAGGCCAAGGCCATCGCCAAGTGGGAAACCTTCACCCCGAAGATCGGTTACCCGGACAAGTGGCGTGACTGGGCGGGCCTGCAGACCCAGCGCGACAGCTACCTGGGCAATGTGCGCGCTGCCAGCGAGTTCAACTACAAGTTCAACCTGTCCAAGATCGGCAAGCCGGTGGACAAGACCGAGTGGGGCATGACCCCGCAGACGGTCAACGCCTACTACAACCCGCTGCAGAACGAGATCGTGTTCCCGGCCGCCATCCTGCAGCCGCCGTTCTTTGACCCGAAGGCCGATGACGCGCTGAACTACGGCGGCATCGGTGCGGTGATCGGCCACGAGATGACCCACGGTTACGACGACCAGGGCGCACGCTTCGGGCCGACCGGCAACATGGAAGACTGGTGGACCGCCGCTGACAAGAAGAACTTCGAAGGCCTGACCGGCAAGCTGGTCAAGCAGTTCGACCAGTACAAGGTCGACGGCCAGGCCGTGAACGGCCACCTGACCCTGGGCGAGAACATCGCCGACCTGGGTGGCCTGGCTACCGCCTACGACGCGCTGCAGAAGGCCTCCGCCGGCAAGGAAGATGCAAAGGTCGATGGCTTCACCCGTGACCAGCGCTTCTTCTTCAACTGGGCTACCGTGTGGCGCACCAAGTACACCCCGGAAAACGCCAAGGTCCGCCTCGCGACCGACCCGCACGCGCCGGCGCAGTTCCGCGCCATGGGTGCGCCGTCGAACCTGCCGACCTTCGCCGCCGCATTCCAGTGCAAGGCCGGTTCGCCGATGGCCCGCACTGGCGAGCAGCAGGTGGTGATCTGGTAAGCCACGGCTGACGCCAAGGCAGACCTGCAAAGGCCCGGGAATTCCCGGGCCTTTGTTTTTCTGGGGTGTCTTTCATCCACGCATGGCGTGGATCTACTGATCCCGGCGCTCCCCGGTAGCTGCCGACCTTGGTCGGCGAATGCACCGCGACGCGTGCATGCCGCGTCGATGCCCGGCTTGCTATAGTGCGCGCGCCCTCAATCCATCACGGATTCGTTCCACATGCCCAACTTCCGTCCGCTTGCCATCGCCCTGGGCATCAGCCTGGCGACCCTGGTCCCGACCCACGACGCGTTCGCTGCCAAGAAAAAGGCCGCGCGTGCCCCGGCTGTCAGTGCCCAGTGCAGCGACTTCTATGACGCCACCAATGCAGGCTGGCTGAAGGCCAACCCGGTGCCGCAGACCGGCGCCACCACCGCGCTGGGCCAGCTTGTCGACCGCAGCCGCCAGCAGCAGCGTGAACTGCTCGACGCCGCGATGAAGGCGCCGCAGGGCAACGTGCAGAAACTGCTGGGTGACTTCTGGGCCAGCGGCCTGGACGAAGCCGCCGTGGAAGCAGACGGCTCCAACCCGATCGCCCCGCTGCTGACCCGCATCAATGCCATCAAGAAGGCCAAGGATGTGCCGGCCTCGATCGCCGCACTGCACCAGGTCGGCATCCCGGTGGCATTCAACTTCGGCCCGGACGTGGACCTGAAGGCGCTGGACCGCCACATCGGCTACTTCATGCAGGGCGGCATGGGCCTGCCGGACCCGGCGTTCTATACCCGCAGCGACGCCGACACCGTGGCGCTGATGGGCCGCTACCGCAACTACGTCAAGCAGATCCTGGCGCTGACCGGCACCCCGGCTGCCAAGCTGGATGCCGAGTCGCAGGCGGTGATCGCGCTGGAAACCGAGCTGGCACGCAATGCGCAGTCGCTGGCCGGCATCAACAACCCGTTCAACAACTACGCGCCGATCTCCACCAAGGAGCTCAACAGCCGCTACCGCAACCTGCAGCTGGATGCCTTCCTGAAGGCACAGGGCGTGGATGACGACCTGGTCTCGCTGGCCGACCCGGGCCTGTTCAAGCAGCTCGACGGCATGGTCACCAAGCTCAAGCCGGACCAGTGGAAGGCCTACCTGCGCTGGCGCGTGGGCGACTCGATGGCACCGTACCTGTCCAAGGCCTATCGCGACGCCGAGTTCGAATTCCGCGGCCGCGTGCTGCGTGGCGAAACCCTGCCGCCGCAGCGCTGGGAAGATGTGCTGGAGGCGATCAACGTGGCCGCCGGCCCGATGGTCGGTCGCGAGTACGCTGCCCGTTACCTGTCCGCCGAAGATCGCCGCCAGGCGGCGTGGATCGTCGACAAGGTGCGCGAAGTGCAGATCGAGGCGGTCAAGAACAGCAGCTGGATGAGCGCCGAAGCCAAGACCGAAGCGCAGGCCAAGCTGGCCGCGCTGAAGATCGAGATCGGCACCCCGCTGCGCGACCTCGACTACAGCGTGCAACCGATGGGCCGCGGCTCGTTCGGCGGCAACATGCTGATTGCTTCGACCTGGCGCCATCGCGAAGAAATGAAGCGCATCGGCAAGGGCAACGCCGACCGTCGCTGGGACGTGCTGCCGCAGCAGCCGTCGCTGGCCTACGACCTGGCGCAGAACCGCCTGATCGTCACCGCCGCGATCCTGCAGGGCCCGGTGTTCAACGCCAAGGCCGATGCTGCCGACAAGTTCGGCAGCTTCGGTGGCCTGGTCGGCCATGAGCTGACCCGCGCGATCGATGCCAAGGGCGCGCTGGTCGACGCCAAGGGCGAGCTGCGCAGCTGGTGGACCCCGGCCGACAAGACCGCTTGGACCCTGCTCGGCAGCCGCGTGGCCGCGCAGTACAGCGCCTACGACTTCCCGGGCGTGAAGGGTGCCAAGGTCAACGGCACGCTCACCCAGGAAGAGAACCTGGCCGACATCGCTGGCCTGGAACTGGCCTGGGCGGCGTATGTCGCGCAGGAGCCGAAGGCCAAGCAGGCCCAGCAGCAGGGCTTCTTCCGCGCCTGGTCTGCGCTGTGGGCGCAGCAGCTGGCGCCGAACGAGGCCGTGCGCCGCCTGACCGCCGACATCCGCGCACCGGGCCTGTGGCGCAGCAACGGCACGCTGGCCAACCTGCCGGCCTTCGGTGCTACTTTCAGCTGCAAGGCCGGCCAGCCGATGCAGCGCAGCGAAGCGGAACAGATCAAGGTCTGGCGCTGATCATGCGGTTGTAGCGGCTGACCCGTCCTGCCATAGGTTGACACCTATGGGGTGGATGATCTGGCCGCCCTCAGGCGGCCAAAGACGCCCGATGCACCGCATTGGGCGTCTGCATTTTAAGGGACAGATGGGGTCGCTCCGCGTTATAGACCTCCACTGCCTCAGCCACCATCTGCCGGGCCTGTCCCAAGGTCCCGTGGGCGACGAAGCAGAAATTCTCCTTTGAGTATCCCGTTGATCCGCTCCGCCAGCGCCTTTTTGTAGGTCAGTTCCCCGCGCTCCACCTGGTCGACCACCGACAGCTTGAAGGCCAGCGAATAGTCCCGTTGGCTGCGCCTGATTGTTGATTTCATTGAACATTCCTTTTCCGTAGGGAAGAGGTGTCAACCCAATTCAGGACGGGTCAGGCAACAGGAAAAGGGCGCCTTCAGGGCGCCCTTTTCCTGTGACAGTCACTCCAAAAAAAGGACCCCGGCAATGCCGGGGTCCCATTCATCTCATGGAGAGGTCGACACGCGACTACGATCAGAAGTCGTACGACGCACTGACACGGACCGAACGCGGTGCGCTGAAGTACGTGCCCATACCGTAGGTGTTCGACACAGTGTAGGGGGCATCCCCATATACCGCATCGGTCTGCACGGCACGACGCTGATTGAGCACATTGAAGACATCCAGACCGAATGCCAACTTGTGATCGGCAAACGCAGGGCGATACATCACCCCCAGATCCACGCGCGTGGTCCATGGCGTACGGCCGGCGTCACCCGGACGCGAAGGCGTGCCACCACAGTAGTGATACGCTGCATCGTAACCCAGAGGATCGCTTTCATCGGTGCCGTAGTAGCCCAGGCAGCTCTTCGGCATTCCAGACATGATACGCAGGGTCGCCGACGCTGACCACTCGTCATTGAACATGTATGCACCGTAGCCCTTCAGCTGGTGGCGTCGGTCGTTGGCGAGGTACCCGCCCGCGTATTCCATCAACGCCCCGGCGTCCCAGTCCTGCGTCTTGGATACATCATCCTGTCCGATGTCCGACTTCACCTGGCCCTCGGTATTGCCGAAGTTGCGCGACCAAGTGTAGTCCAGGCGGCCATACCACTTGTCACTCAGCGGGTGTTCGATGAACAGGTCCACAGCAATGTAGTCGCGCTTGGCCTTCTTGTTCCCGAAACCCCAGTCTGCCGAACTCATCCGTACCGGCGTATAGCCCGAGCCATCGGCATGCTTGAGCATGATCGTGTTCGTCTTGCCGGGATTGAAGATCACGCAACCCGGGATCACCAGATCGCTCGAATCAACGCCCATCGCGTCCAGCTTGTCGATGATGCGGTCCGAGTCACAGGTGTCGTCGATGGCCGACTGCAGGCGGCGATAGGTGAATTTGGCACCGGAGTTCCAGCGCTCACCCAGCGTCTTCTCGAAACCAAGAATGAGTTCGTCCTGATACTGCGACTTCAGGTCTGTTGGAGCTACCGACAGCGGATCCGGGGTCTGGCCATACTCGTTGTTGGACGACACCGGACCCGGGCCAAGCGCGGTGAGGCCCGTCGGAACACCGTTCTCATCAATGCCGTTGTAGGCAAAGTACTCGCGAGTGAAGGTCGATGCTGAAGCACCGCGAATAGCCACACTGTTCGGAAGTGCCAGGTAGTAGCGGCCGAGATTGGCAAACAACTTCAGCGACGAATCGCCGAACACGTCCCAGCTTGCACCAAGGCGCGGCGCCCACTGATCGCCACTCTCCACATAAGGCCTGGCATCACTGTTGTAGTTGGTGAACTTGTCGTTGCGCACGCCGATGGTCAGCAGCCAGTTCGGCGTGACTTGCCAGCGATCCTCCAGATAGTAGGCCTTCTGCTTGACCGACATGCTGGTGGTGGTGGAGAAGATGTACTTCTGCACGAAGTAGCCATCACCCGGCGGTGGCGCGATGTCAAAGCGCGGGCTCGGCGATTCGCCGGGCTCGACGCGTCCATAGATCCACGCGTAGCCGGGGCCCGTGACCTTCTGGCCTTCGTTGTGCCCCTGGTAGTACATGTTGTCGATACCACCGGTCAGCTCGTGGTCACCGATCCGATACTGCAGATCCAGTCGCAAGCCACGCGTCTTGCTGCCCGCATCTGCAGCCTTTTCATAGAGCTCAGGCTGGCTGTTGCGGATCGGACGTCCGCCCGTGATGGCGGGGTCCTGGTTACCCGGGGCACTGAGATAGGGGATACCGGACGAGGCCGGGTTGGATTCCAGGTTGCTCTGCTTGCTGCGTCCCCAGACCGCACTGAGGGTCAGGTCATCAGTCAGGTAGCCGGTGTACTTGAAAATATCGAAATCGTCCTTGACCTTCGTGGTATTCGGGAAGGTCCCGGTGCGATCGCCTTCGGTCAGGTCGTCGTACTCGAACGACCGGTAGTAGCCACCAGTGCGATCGGTGTTCTGCACACGGGTGTACTCAAGGGTATTGCTGTCGTTTATGTTCCAGTCGATCTTGCCGTAGAACTTCGGCGTGTCGATCGTGTAGTGGTTGCGAACCTGTTGCGAGGCCGCAGCACTGTTCGTCGACACGCCTTCCGTACGGTCCTTCTCGGCGGCCAAGTGGATGAACAGGCGATCCTCGATCAACGGGCCGCTGGCATAACCGCTGTACGTGGTGCGAGTCGCGGCATCGTCCTTACGATAGCGATAGAGGCTGCCACGCAGCGAATCCTTGGTATAGGCGTAGCCTGCGGGCAACTCGCGGTCCGGATACATCACCGTCGCCGCGGAGGCAGCCAACGAGTCGGGTGCCCACGTTGCCTGCACACCAAAATGCCATTCGTTGGTACCGCGCTTGCCCAGCTGATTGATCACGCCACCGGTAGATCGACCATAGCCGGCACCGTAGCCGCCCATGTAGGTTTCCTGCTGGTCGATCGAACCATAGGGCAGGCTGACACCACCGAGGTTGCTCAGCGGGTTGGACGCGTTGAAGCCGTTGAGGTAGTAGGCGTTCTCGGTAACGCTGGAGCCACCGAACGACAACACCGACCGCGAACCGTTGGTGAATGATCCACTGCCAGACACCACGCCCGGCGCCAGCAGCGCAATGGCTTCAGCGCTACGGCCCAGGGGCAGCACGTCGAGTTGCTCGGAGGTGATCACCGACTTGGAGACCGTGTTGCTGACGTCGATCTTCGGCACGTTGGCCGCAACCACGTTCACAGTGCCAAGCGTAGTCGCGCCGGCCGCACCGCCGCCAAACGACACCTCGGTACCGCCGCCGACCCTCAGCAGCACGTTCTCGCGACGCTCGACGATCTGGCCATCGCGCTGCTGGGTAATGGTGTACTTGCCTACCGGCAACGAACCGAGGTTGTAGCGTCCACTGCTGTCGACCGTCGCTGATCGGGTCAGGCCGGTGTCGCTCTGCACGACAATGGTGGTGCCGGCGGGGGCACTGCCGAACAGCGAGCCGGTGGTGCTCTGCGCGGCGGCTGCGCCAATGAATGAGGTCAGGACGACTGCGAGGGCGGTGCGCTTCAACCGTGCAACGTTGGTGCGGCTGGTCATGAAGTTTCCTTGATTCAGTGAGATCAGGCGTCTGTGGCAATTGCGCTGCAGCAAAGCGAAGGCCTTACGACAACTGAACCCGATCTTAATTTCATCAATCACGCATCCGCAACGGCAGATGAACAAATGTAACCATTTGATCTTGAAAGACAAATTTCGACACAATAGTGAAAATAATCCACTTTTAATTTATCTTTCAGTCACTTGCAGCCATCTCCGGCCCTTCCCTGACGCGTCTTTACGTGCGAGTGTCAGCAGATGCCGGATTAACGGTCGACGTGCTATCGCTGGTATCTCCCCCGCTGCGGAGCCCACGCTGATGGCACACAAGAACACGATCTGTGTCTGGTACGACAACGGCGCGCTCGAGGCCGCCACCTTCTATGCCAGTATCCTGCCCGACAGCGCGGTCACCGCCGTGCATCACGCACCCGGCGACTACCCCGACGGCAAGGAAGGCAACGTTCTGACCGTCGAATTCACCGTCTGCGGCATCCCCTGCGTCGGCCTCAACGGCGGCACCGCGTTCAAGCACAACGAAGCCTTCTCCTTCCAGATCCAGACCGAGGACCAGGCCGAGACCGACCGCCTGTGGAACGCGATCGTGGGCAATGGCGGCCAGGAGAGCCAATGCGGCTGGTGCAAGGACCGCTGGGGCATCTCCTGGCAGATCAGCCCGCGCATGTTGATCGAAGCGGTGACCAGCAAGGACAAGGCACTGGCCAAGCGCGCCTTCAACGCGATGATGCCGATGAAGAAGATCGACATCGCCACCATCGAAGCAGCGATCAAAAAAGGGGACGGAGGGGATTAAGTCGTTTTTCCCCATTGCCGGTGACCCCATGCGAATTGCGACTTGATCCCCTCCGTCCCCTTTTCCCGAGGTGCTGATGTCCTGGGATGCAATCATCATCGGCGGTGGCCACAACGGGTTGGTCTGTGCAGCCTATCTGGCACGCGCCGGCAGGCAGGTGCTGGTGCTCGAACGGCGTGGTGTGCTCGGCGGCGCCGCGGTCACCGAGGAGTTCCATCCCGGCTTCCGCAACTCGGTGGCGTCGTACACGGTGTCATTGCTGCAGCCGAAGGTGATCGACGACCTGCAGCTGCATGCGCATGGGCTGCGCATCGTCGCGCGCCCCGTCAACAACTTCCTGCCATTGCCGGACGGCCGCCACCTGTTGTCGGCGCCCGGCCGCACCCAAGCCGAGGTGGCGAAATTTTCCGAGCGGGATGCACAGCGCCTGCCCGCATATGAAGCGCGACTGGAGATTTTCGCCGACGTGCTGCGTGCGTGGGCCCTGCGTACACCACCGGACCTGGGCGTGGCGGGTGGTTGGCGCGCACTATCCGCGCTGTGGCAGATGGGAAAGCTCGGCCGCGAACTGGCGGCGTTGGATGCACCACTGCGACAGGAGCTGCTGGACCTGTTCACGCTGTCAGCGGCGGAGTACCTGGACCGCTGGTTCGAGAGCGAGCCGATCAAGGCGCTGTTCGGCTTCGATGGCATCGTCGGCAACTACGCCAGTCCGTACACGCCGGGCAGTGCCTACGTGTTGCTGCATCACGTGTTCGGCCAGTGCAATGGCGTGAAAGGTGCGTGGGGCCATGCGATCGGTGGCATGGGCGCGATCAGCCAGGCCATCGCCGCCGCTGCACGCGAGGCCGGTGCGGAACTGCGCGTGGATGCCGGCGTGCAACGGGTACTGACCGAACAGGGCCGCGCCGTGGGGGTGGAACTGGCCAACGGCGAAACCCTGCGTGCACGCGCGGTGGTCGCCAACGTCAATCCGAAGCTGCTGTACGAACAGCTGCTGGAGCCGGCGCAGGTACCGGCTGCCACACGTGAGCGCATGGCGCAGTGGCGCTGTGGCTCGGGTACCTTCCGGATGAACGTGGCGCTGTCGCGGCTGCCGGACTTCCGCGCCCTGCCCGGCCCCGGCCCGCACCTGAGCGCGGGCATCATCCTGGCCCCCAGCCTGGACTACATGGATCGCGCGTGGCTGGATGCGCGGCGCGACGGCTGGTCGCGCGAACCGATCGTGGAGATGCTGATTCCCAGCACACTGGATGACTCACTGGCGCCAGCGGGGCAGCACGTCGCCAGCCTGTTCTGCCAGCACGTGGCGCCGGTGCTGCCCGACGGGCGTCACTGGGATGATCGTCGTGAAGCAGTGGCCGATCTGATGATCGCCACCGTTGAGCGGTATGCACCGGGTTTCGCTGACAGCGTGCTGGGCCGCCAGGTCCTGTCACCGCTGGATCTGGAGCGCACGTTCGGGCTGATCGGGGGCGACATCTTCCACGGTGCGCTCAGTGCCAACCAGTTGTTCTCGGCACGGCCGATGGTTGGCCAGGCCGGCTATCGCGGTGCCCTGCCCGGGTTGTATCTATGCGGGTCGGGTACCCATCCCGGTGGTGGCGTGACCGGCGCGCCAGGTCACAATGCGGCGCAGGTGGTGTTGCAGGATCTCTGAAGGCGTGCCGACCAACGGTCGGCACCTACCGCGTCAAATGATCCTGGCCAAGGTGTGCCAACCAAAGTTGGCACCTACCCGCGTGAAGCGAGGCGCATCGCGCCTCACTTCACGCTGCGCAGATGGTTCGGGCGCTTCGGCGGGCCGGGCGGGCCGGGCGGGCGACGCTTGTTGAATGGCGGCTGCCCGCGCCAGTAGCGGATCAGCAGCCAACCGAACAGCATGCCGCCCAGATGCGCGAAGTGGGCCACGCCCGGCTGCCAGCCGGTCATGCCCAGCACCAGCTCACCCACACCGAACAGGATCACGAAGGTCCGTGCCTTCATCGGGATCGGCGGGAACAGCAGCATCACCCGCTGGTTCGGGAACAGCATGCCGTAGGCCAGCAGCAGGCCGAACACGCCGCCGGAGGCGCCCAGCACCGTGGCCGGATTCTCCAGCAGGGTACCCACCAGCAGCTGGCAGACACCGGCGCCAGCCACGCACACCAGGTAGTACAGCAGGAAGCGCTTTTCGCCCCAGGTCTGCTCCAGCGGCGCGCCGAACATGAAGACCGCCAGCATGTTGAAGAACAGGTGGCCGAAGCTGCCATGCAGGAAGCCATAGGTCAGCAGCTGCCACGGCTGGAAGTTGCCGCCCGGCGAGAACGCATCGAAGCCCTGCTGCAGCGGTTGCAGCATGAACGGCTCGAAGGTCTGCATGCCGAGCAGGAACGGCTGCTGCAGCAGGAACAGAATCGCGTTGGCGATCAGCAGGGCCTTGGTGACGGTAGGCAGTCGCGGGAACATGGGAGCACCGGCATGGAACGGCCTCCATCATAGCCGCAGCACCGTGTGTTGTTGGCGACCGGCAGGCGCAGCCTGTTCAGTCGCCAGCGGTGCTCAGCCCGGGCCCCACACGGCGGCATCCAGCGCCGCGGCCGGATCGGTGGCCGGCATCCGCACCCGGCCGTTCTCCACCACCACACCTTCGGCACGCAGCCGTTGTGACTGCTCGCGCCAACCAGCCGACCCTTCTTCCATGGCAATGCGCCCGTCCGAACGCAGCACGCGATGCCAGGGCAGGTCGGGATCGTCGTTCTGGCCGAGGATGCGCGCGGTCAAGCGCGCACGCCCCGGCAGGCCGGCACGCATCGCCACCTGGCCATAGCCCATCACCTGCCCCGCCGGGATCGCGCGGATCACCGCCAGGATGCGCGCCCGCGCCTGCTCCGGCGTCAGCGCCGCAGGCGGGTCACCAGTAGTACACCGATCAGCACCAGCACGGTGCCGGCGATCTGTGCCGGCCCCATCGGTTCGTCGAGCAGCCATAGGCTCATCACGATGGTGGAAACAGGGCCCAGCATACCGACCTGCGCGGCCAGCGACGAACCCACGCGCTGCACCGCCAGCATGATCGCCAGCACGGGCAGTACCGTGCACACGGTGGCATTGACCAGCGACAGCCATTGCACCGGCGCCGGTGCCTGCCACAGCAACGGCAGCGGATGGGTCACCGCGAAATGCAGCAGCACCAGCACGCTGGCCACGCAGCTGGCGTAGGCGGTGAGGCGCACCGCACCGATGCGCGCGACCACCTGGCCACTGCCGAACAGGTACAGCGCGTAGCTGAGCGCACTGCCCAGTACCAGCAGGCTGCCGACGATGATCTGCCCGCCCTCGCGCTGAAGATCGTGGCCGAAGGCGAGCAGCACGCCCAGATAGCTCAGCACCAGCGCACCGATCTGCCAGCGGCCCGGGCGCTGCCGTGCCAGCAGCACGTTGATCAGCAGCACCAGGGTCGGGTTCAAGTAAAGAATCAGCCGCTCCAGGGTCACGCTGATGTACTGCAGGCCCTGGAAATCGAGCAGGCTGGACAGGTAGTAGCCGGTGAAGCCCAGCCACAGCACGCGGGCGCGGTCGGCCCAGGACAGCGGCTCTGCCCGGCGCGCAGCCCACAGTGCCATCAGCACGAACAGCGGCAGCGCCATCAGCATGCGCAGGGCGAGCAACGTGGTGGCATCGACGCCGTGGCGCAGGCCGAGCTTGACGATGATGGCCTTGCCGGAGGCGGCGATGGCGCCGATCGCGGCCAGGCCGATACCCCCCAGCGCGATGCGCGGGGAAGCGGTGGCGATACGGGAAGCGGGGCTGGACATCAGGACGACGGCGGGCCGCATAGGGCGGCCCGGAAACGCATTGGGGGGCGCCCAGTATCGCATGGGGGCGCCAGGTGCCCTGTAGAGCCGAGCCTGCGCTCGGCTGCACCATGTCTGCACGGAATGCAGCCGAGCATAGGCTCGGCTCTACAACCGCCCAGGTCAGCGCATCAGCACCACTTCCTCGGCCGAGGTCGGGTGGATCGCCACGGTGTCGTCGAACTGGGCCTTGGTCGCCCCCATCTTCACCGCCACCGCGAAGCCCTGCAGGATCTCGTCGGCCGCTTCGCCCAGAAGGTGGATGCCCACCACCCGCTCTTCCGGACCAGCACAGACCATCTTGAACAGGCTGCGCTGGGTGCCGTTGGCCAGCGCCTGCAGCATCGGGCGGAAACGGCTGTGATACACGCTCACCTGATCGAAACGGGCGCGCGCCTCTTCTTCGCTCATGCCCACCGCGCCGAGCGGTGGATGCGAGAACACCACGCTGGCGACGTTCTCATAGTCCATCTTCGACTGCGGGCGGCCGCCGAACAGCCGATCCATCAGGCGCCGCGATGCAGCCACCGCCACCGGGGTCAGGCCAACCTTGCCTGCGATGTCACCCACCGCATGCACGTTCGGCACGCTGGTGGTCTGCCATTCGTCCACCTCCACCTGCTGGTGCTCACCGATGCCGATGCCCAGCGCTTCCAGGCCCAGGTCGCGACTGTTGCCGCGACGGCCGGTGGCGAAGAACACCGCATCGAATACGCTGTCGAGCGGACCATCATGGCCGAATGCACGCACACGCTCGCCATCGCGCTGCAGTTCGCGCAGGCGATAGCCGAAATGGATGCGCACGCCCTGCTGCTTCAGGTTCTCGGCCAGCTGATCGGTCAGCTCGTAGTCGAAGCGATCCAGCAGCCGCTGGCCGCGCACCAGCAGGCTGACCTTGCTGCCCAGTGCCTGCAGCAGGCCGGCCAGCTCCACCGCAATGTAACCGCCACCGATGATCGCCACCTCGGCCGGTGCCGCGCGCAGATCGAAGAAATCATCGGAGACCAGGCCCAGTTCGGCGCCGGGAATGTCGGGCCGCAGCGGGTGCGCGCCGGTGGCGATCAGGATGTGCTCGGCGCTGTAGCGCACGCCATCGCTGCAGGCCACGGTGTGGGCATCGAGCAGATGACCACGCGCCGGAATGCGCACCACGCCGGTTTCGTCCAGGCGCTTGTGGTAGCTGGTGTGGATGTTGCTGATATAGGCCTGGCGATGGATCACCAGTTCCTTCCACGACAGCGCCGGGCGCGCTTCGACATCGAAGCCCATCGCACTGGCCAGGCCGATGCGCTCGTGCAGGTCGGCCGCCAGCCACATGGCTTTCTTCGGCACGCAGCCGACATTGACGCAGGTTCCGCCCAGTTCGCCAGGCTCCAGCATCGCCACGCGCTTGCCGTGCTGCGCGGCGCGGATCGCGCCAGCCAGGCCGGCGGAACCGCCGCCAAGGACGATCAGGTCGTAATCATAGGGTGCAGTGCTCATCGGAATCGCTCGGGTCGGTAAGGGGCAGGATCGATCGCCGGCGTGCGGCCGCAGACGAGATCGGCGATCAGCTGGCCGGTGCCGGCGCTCATGCTGATGCCGAGCATGCCATGCCCCGCTGCAAGCCAGACGTGAGGATGTGCGGGCGCGCGGCCGATCAACGGCACATCGTCCACGCTCATGGGACGCCAACCGCACCACTGCTCCTGCAGCTGCGCACCACGCGGCGCGCGCAGGTAGTGGTCGGCAGCGTGCTGCAGGGCCTGCAGGCGGGTCGTGCGCAGCTGCGGGTCGGCACCGGCGAATTCCATGGTGCCGCCCAGTCGCAGTGCTTCACGCCAGGCAATCACGAACACGGAATGGTCCTTCAGCACGACTGGGCGCTGCGGCACCTGCGACGGTCGCGACCAGGTCAGCGAATAGCCCTTGCCGGGCTGGATCGGCACGCGCAGATCCAGTTGCCGTGCCCAGCGCGGTGACCACGGCCCGGTCGCCAGCACCAGCTCGCGTGCGTGCAGCGTGCGTTCGCCGACGTGCACGCGCACACCCTGCGCGTCGGCGCTGAAATCCCGCATGCCCGAGTGCTCTTCGATCACCACGCCCTGTGCGCGCAGCACGCGCGCCAGTTCGGCGGTGTAGCGGTCCGGACGCAGATGCGCATCGCCGGGGAAGTGGATCGCACCGGCAAGGCGATCATGGAACGCTGGATTGTCGCGCGCGTAGTCGGCCCCATCGATGCGCACCGTGGCGATGCCCTGCGCGTTCAGCGCCTCACACTCGGCTGCATGGTGATCGAAATTGCGGGCGTCACCGAACACATAGTCCAGACCGCGCGCCTCGAACTCGCAGTCCAGCGCATGCGTCCGCACCCACTGCGCCAGGCGCAGCCGTGAATCATTCAACAGTGCGCCGCGCGCCCGCGTGGAGTGCAGCCAGTCACGCGCGTTGCAGCGCGCCCCGAACTGCAGCAGCCAGCGCCACAATGCAGGGTCCAGGCGTGTACGGACGTACAGCGGCGCACGCGGATCGAGCATCCAGCGCAGCGCCCGTAACGGCACACCAGGCGCTGCCAGCGGTGGCGCGTGGCTGGGGGTGATGGTGCCGCAGTTGCCATGCGAAGTCGCCGCACCCACGCGTCCCCGCTCGATCATACGGACCTGCCGGCCGTTCGCGCACAGCGCAAGCGCGGTGGCCAGGCCGATGGCACCGGCGCCCACCACGATCACATCCTCGCGCGCGCCCTGCATCGATCAGCCCTGCCCGGCCTCGCGCCGCATCGGCGGCCACTGCCGGTAGGTCATCGCGCGCCACAACCATTCCATCGGGCCAAAGCGGAAGCGGCGCAACCAGACGTGTGAAAGGGCCACCTGCACGGCAAACAACAGCAGTGCGAACAGCAGCTGCACGCTGCGTGGCATCATTTCGAACGCGCCCAGGCCGTAGTGGTAGAACAACCAGGTGCACAGCAGCGACTGGCCCAGGTAGTGGGTCAACGCCATGCGCCCGACCGGTGCCAGCCAGGCCAACCGCGCACGCCAATGCACGATCCACGCCAGGTAGCCCAGGCACATCGGCAGGCCACCGATCGTCACCAGTGCCATTGCGGTTGTCACCGGCAGATTGTAGGCACCCGGTGCCAGGTAGGGTTTCCAGGCAACACCGATCAACGTGACCAGCAGGCCCAACGGCAACGCAATCCAGCGCAGCGTCGCGTACAGGCGCGGGAAGCGCTCCGGTGCCGCCAGCGCGCCACTGCCGGCAAACCAGCTGCCGATCAGGAACATGCCCAGCACCTCCGGGCCGGTGATCAGCAGCGCGCCCATCGACGTGCCGAACTCGCTCAGCCGCTGCGCATTGGCCTGCATCCAGCTGCCGTGCCCGTACACCAGGCGCTGCAGCTCGATGCTCTGCTGCGCGTCGGCGAGCATCTTCTGTACGTCTTCCGTCGAAGCCATCGACACCATCGCGCCCACCAGCAGCATCATCGCTATACCGCCGAGGTAGACCGTCACGCCCATCCACGGCAGCCAGCTGCGCGGCGCCTCGCGGCAGGCCAGCAGCGGCAACGAGACCAGCGCGTACATCACCAGGATGTCGCCGGACCAGACCAGCAGTGCGTGGCACAGGCCGATCAGCAACAGGCCAGCGCTGCGGCGCAGGTAGAACGGGGTGAAGTCGCGCCCGGCGGCCTCGGCGCGCTGCGCCATCACCGCGAAGCCGGCGCCGAACAGCAGCGAGAACAGGGTGAAGAACTTGCCCTGCACGAACACGTACACAAAGGCATCGGCCCAGTAGTCGATGCCCTGCCAGTGCACGTCGATGCCAGTGAAAGCCAGGTCCAGCGGTCCGCTGAAGGCCTCGATGTTCATCAGCAGGATGCCCAGCAACGCCGCACCGCGCAGCACGTCCAGTATGGCGATGCGTTCGCCGGAAGCCACCGGCTGCAGGGAAGGAGAAGCGGCGTTCACGGGGCATCCGTCAGGCAGGTCCGCCATTATGCCGCCGGCCCACACGCCATGTATGGCCGCGTCGTGTTCCAGAAACGCAACGACCCGCCGAAGCGGGCCGTTGCTGCCATCACGATCGCGCTGCGATCAGTGGTGGTGGCCGCCGTCGCCGTGGACGTGGCCGTGGTCGATCTCTTCCTTGCCGGCTTCGCGCACGTCAACGATTTCGACGTCGAAATGCAGGTCCTTGCCAGCCATCGGGTGGTTCAGGTCGACGTCGACGACGCTCATGCCGACCTTCTGCACGGTCACCGCACGCGGGCCGAAGTTGGTCTGCAGCACGACCTGCTGGCCCGGGGCCAGCTTGGTGTTGCCGAAGTGCTTCTTCGGCACGCGCTGGGACAGGCCCTCGCGGCGCTCGCCGTAGGCATCAGCGGCAGTGACGTCGACGCTGAAGGTCGCGCCGGCTTCCTTGTCCATCATGGCGTTTTCCAGGCCCGGGATGATGTTGCCGTGGCCGATCAGGATCGCCAGCGGCTCGCCGCGGTCCTTGGACGATTCGATCGGCTCCTGGCCGACTTCGGAAACGGTGTAGTGGAAGCGGACAACGCGGTCTTTTTCGATCTTCATGCGCAACTCTGTCTGGATCTGCCGAAGGCAGGCGGGTTGGGGCGGGTTGTCGCCCGGCGGGGACGCCGCCATCATGACGGCCAATCCTAAGGTGGCGCATTATCCGGAGATCATGCACATCACGCCAGTTTCGTCCGGCCTGCGCCGGCTCCTCGCCCCGGCCCTGCTGCTGGCCCTGCCCGTGCTGATGACCGCCTGCGGCGGCGGCAAGGCCCCCCGCCCCGCGCCCCCCCCGCCGACGGCGAACTGGCCCAAGACCGTGCCGGACAACCCCGAGGCGGCCAACTCGGTACTGATGCGTGCCATCAGCCTGGTCGGCACGCCCTACCGCTACGGCGGCAACACCCCGGATTCCGGCTTCGACTGCAGCGGCCTGGTCGCCTATGTCTATCGCGAGATGCTGGACCTGAAACTGCCGCGCACCTCGCGCGACCTGGCGGCGGTACAGGGCCCGAAGATCGATCCGCAGCGCCTGGCCACCGGAGACCTGGTGTTCTTCGGCAGCCGCGGCAGCGTCACCCATGTCGGTATTTATGTGGGTGAAGGGCGCTTCGTGCACGCGCCGAGCACCGGCGGCACGGTACGCCTCGACTCGCTCAGCGGTCCCTACTGGAAGGACCACTACACAGGGGCGAAACGCGTCCTTCGCTAAAATGAACAGGCGATATGTTCAAAACTGTGACGCCCATCACCAAGAAACTAACGATTTACTAACGGAATTTTTAACTTATTGCCGCTTTTACAGGGCATGATGCCCCATCGTTTTTTTCCTGTGACCGACGCGTGACGACTGACGACCTGAAAAGCGAAGGCCAGACTTCCGTATCTTCACGTAGTGCCCGCCCGCTGTTGCTTGGCCTGGCACTGTGTCTGACCAGCCTTCCGGCCTGGTCGCAGACTGCTCCGAATCGTTCCGATGTGACCCCGGCCCCGGTGGCTGAGAGCACCGCCCGACCGGCCACCAAGGCCGAGGCCGCTGCTCCGCAGCGCAGCCGCGTCGATGCCGCCGCCAGTGCCACGCTGGCCGCGCTGCTGCCGCACCTGGCCGCCAATGACACCATTCCGCTGATGGACCGCTCGGCCGTGGTGGCCGGCGATCTCAGCCGCCTGCTCGCCAACTACGACACCAGCAGCGCCGCCAATGGCAGCGTTGTCGGCACCGCCGCCGATAACGGCAAGGTGCAGTCGCTGCTGCGCCGAGCAATGACCCTGCTGGGCACCCCGTACCGTTGGGGTGGCAGCAACCCGGACAGCGGCTTCGACTGCAGCGGCCTGGTCGGCTACGTGTTCCGCTCGGCGCTGGGTATCGAGCTGCCGCGCGTCTCGCGCGAGATGGCCCACGATGACAACGCCGAGCTGATCAACGATCGCACTGCGCTCGCCGCCGGTGACCTGGTGTTCTTCGGCCGCAAGGGCCGCGTCGACCACGTCGGCATCTATGTCGGTGATGGCCGCTTCCTGCACGCCCCGAGCTCGGGCAAGGACGTCCGCGTGGACACCCTGCTCAGTGGTTACTGGGGCAACAAGTTCATGCAGGCCCGCCGGGTCGACCTCTGACCCGCTGGCGCTACGGCGCCGCCTGAAAGACAAAAAGCCGCTGCCCCGCAGCGGCTTTTTTGTTTGCGCCCCCGGTAGGTGCCGACCTTGGTCGGCATCGCGCCGCCTGCCCTGGTGGGTGCCGACCGTTGGTCGGCACTGCCTCCATCCACGCATGGCGTGGATCTACCAGGACCCACCTTGGCCGCCACCGCGCCAACCAGCTCCCAAACAAAAGGCCCGCCGGGTCAGGGCGGGCCTTTTACATCTCCACGCAACCTCAGGCGCGTGGCGGTGTCGGGTCCGGATCGTCCACCCCGACATTGCTGGACGGATTGTCATACACCGCCTGATCGAGCAGCCCGGTCTCCTTGGCCACGATCACCGGCACCAGCATCTGGCCCGTCACGTTCGTCATCGTGCGCATCATGTCCAGGATGCGGTCGATGGCATACAGGTAGCCGATGGTCTCCAGCGGCAGGTTGGCCGCGCTCAGCACCACCGTGGCCATGATCACCGCAGTACCCGGCACGCCGGCGGTACCGAAGCTGCCCAGCACCGAGGCGATCAGCACCACCACATACTGTTCCGGGGTCAGCGGCACACCGCTGTACTGCGAGATGAACACCGCGCACAGCGCCGGGTAGATCGCGCCGCAGCCATCCATCTTGATGCTGGCGCCCAGCGGCACCGCGAACGAACCGTAGTCCTTGTTCACACCCAGGTTGTGGGTGATCGAACGCAGCGCCACCGGCATCGCGGCGAAGCTGGACGAGCTGACAAACGCCACCTGCATGCCCGGCGCGGCGCCACGGAAGAACTTCAGTGGGTTCAGGCCGTGCGCCAGCAGCAGCGCGCTGTAGACCACCACGATGTGCAGGGCGCAGGCCACGTACAGGGCCAGCACGAAATGCCCCAGCGGCAGCAGCTTCTCGAAGCCGTAGCTGCCGACCAGGCCAGCGATCAGACCGAAGGTGCCGATCGGGGTGACTTCCAGCACGAAGCGGGTCACCTGGATCATGATGTCGCTCATCTGGCCGACCAGCTTGCGCGCCTCGGTCACCTTCTCGCCCAGCTTGACGATGGCGAAACCGACCAGACCAGCAAAGAAGATCACCGGCAGGATCGAGCCACGGCCCGCGGCCAGCACGGTTTCACCGGCGGCATTGACCTTGGTGCCGATGCCGGACAGCGCGTAGAAGACATTGGCCGGCACCACATCCAGCAGCACCTGCACCACGCTGGGCACTTCACGCGGCACGTAGTTGCTGGCCATCGTCAGCTGCAGGCCACCGGCGCCGGGCTGCAGCACGGTGCCCACGCCCAGGCCGACGCACACCGCCAGCGCAGCGGTGATCACGAACCACAGGAAGGTGCGGCCACTGAGCGCGGCGACCGATTTCTGGCCGTGCAGCGACGAGATCGCGTTGATGACCGCGAAGAACACCAGCGGCACCGCGATCATCTTGATCAGGGTGACGTACAGCTCGCCGAGCGGGCCGAACCACGTTTCCGCGGCCGGGCCGAGCGCCCAGCCGGCCAGCGCGCCGAGCACGAAGCCACCGACCACGCGCTGCCAGAATGGAATCCGCAGCCAGGCAGAGACCAGCTTCATAGGCAATCCAGAGGGGAAGGAAGGGATGTTGGCACGATAGCCCAAGGCGGCCCGCAGAACGACCGCCCGGCCGGCAAATCAGTGTGTCATCGGCGTGCCTTGCGAGGGCGGGCATAATGAACGTCCCGTTACAGTTTGTGAGATCCCAGCGTCCATGCGCCGTTCCGTCTCCCTGTTGGCCGCCTGCGCCACCACCCTGCTGCTGGGCGCCTGCGCCAGCACCGCCCCCGCGTCCGCTCCGGCCGGCCTGAAGGTCGCCGTCGATCCCGTTACCCACCCGGCCGGCGAGACGCCGCAGTGGTGGTACCGCAGCGGCGCGGCCCAGGCCGCAGCGAACGGTGCGATGTCCGGCAAGGCCAGGAACGTCATCCTGTTCCTCGGTGACGGCATGAGCCTGACCACGGTGGCCGCCTCGCGCATCTACGAAGGCCAGCAGAAGGGTGGCTCGGGCGAAGAGAACCTGCTGTCCTGGGAACGCTTCCCGGCCACGGCGTTCAGCAAGACCTACAACACCGATTCGCAGACCCCTGATTCGGCCGGCACCATGACCGCCATCACCACCGGCGTGAAGACCCACATGGGCGCGATCGGCGTCAGCGCCGGCAGCCGCACCGACTGCGCCGACAGCCTGTCCAAGGGCCTGCTGACCTGGCTGCAGCTGGCCGACAGCGCCGGCCTGGCCACGGGCGTGGTGTCCACCGCACGCCTGACCCATGCCACCCCGGCCGCCACCTATGCACATTCACCCGAGCGCAACTGGGAAAACGACACCGACCTGACTGAAGCGGCCAAGGCGGCAGGCTGCAAGGACATCGCCCAGCAGCTGCTGTCGACCTCGCGCTATGGCCGCGGCCCGCTGGTCGCCCTCGGCGGTGGCCGCGGAGAATTCACCACCGTGGAAGAGCGCGATCCGGAGTACGACGACAAGGTCGGCCAGCGCCTGGACGGCCGCAGCCTGGTGCAGGAATGGCAGCAGGCCCATCCGCAGGGCGCCTACGTCTGGAACAGCAAGCAGCTGGCCGCCACCGCCAATGCGCCGGCCATCCTTGGCCTGTTCGAGCCGGACCACATGCGCTACGAGTACGAGCGCCCGCAGGATCCGGGCGGTGAGCCGAGCCTGGCCGAACTGACGGCTGCGGCGATCAGGAATCTGTCGAAGCACCAGGAAGGCTACGTACTGATGATCGAAGGCGCGCGCATCGACCACGCCAACCACAGCGGCAACGCCTACCGTGCACTGACCGAGACCGTGGCCCTGTCCGATGCAGTGCGCGTGGCCAACGAACTGACCTCGGCCGACGACACCCTGATCATCGTCACCGCCGACCACTCGCACACGCTGAACTTCGTCGGCTACCCGGCACGCGGCAACCCGATCCTGGGCAAGGTGAAGGACAAGGGTGGCGAAGATGGCGCCGGCAAGCTGGATTACGCGCTGGACGGCACCGGCCAGCCGTACACCACGTTGAGCTACGCCAATGGCCCGGGCCATACCGGCAGCAGCAACCAGCAGCCGGCCGGCCCGAAGCGCTACCCGCACAACCCGAGCAGCTTCGAACCGGCCAACGGCCGCCCGAACCTGCGCGAGGTCGACACCGAGCATCCGGACTACATGCAGGAAGCACTGGTGCCGATGAAGTCCGAGTCGCACGGCGGCGAAGACGTCGGCATCTGGGCACGCGGCCCGGGCAGCAAGGCGATCCGCGGCACGCTGGAACAGAACGCGATCTACCACATGATCGTGCAGGCCACCCCGGCCCTGCGCGAGCGCCTGTGCCAGGCCGGCACCTGCGATGACAAGGGCGTGCCGGTGCAGCTGCCGGCGCCGACGGCCTTCGAACGCAAGGCCGAGGCCAAGTGATCGCCCTGCAGGCCCGCCCTGCGCCTGCCAGCGGCCGCTTCGCGCGGTCGCTGGCCCTGCTCGGCGTGCTGGCCAGTGCCAACGCGCTGGCGCAGGCACCGGCGTGCAAGCTGCTGACCGACGAACACGGGTTGTGGCCGCTGCCCAACTGCGAAGTGGTCGACCACCGGCCGAAGATCCAGCCGGACACCCTGAAAGACCTGAACTTTGATGACCACGGCCTGGCCGTGGTGTATGCCGACCAGGGTTTCCACTACGTCGACCGCAAGGGCCGCAGCCTGCCGGTGCTGACCTGGGACAACGGCCCGGAGATGCCGGAAGAAGGCCTGCTGCGCGGCCGCGTCGGTAATCGCGTGGGCTACTTCGATCTGACATTCCGCCAGGTGGTGCCCGGCACCTTCGATTTCGCCTGGCCGTTCCGCGACGGCGTGGCCGAGGTCTGCAACGGCTGCCGTCGCGGCACGCCGGATGCCGATGGCCACACGCCGATGGAAGGCGGAGAGTGGTTCCGGATCGACCGCTCGGGTCGTCGGGTGAACTAGGGGTTTTCGGCAGGGCTGCGCCCTGCACCTGCAGACGCAACGGCAACGGCAACGGCCGACGCAACAGCAACAGCGTGCATTTCGTGGGATGGCGGGGCACTGTGGGTTTGCGGGGACGGCGCAAGTACGTCTATGTAGCCTTGGTCGCCGCATCCATGCGGCTCACACCCCGCAAACCCACAGTGCCCCGCCTTCGACAGTTTTCCGGTGGCCAGTAGATCCACGCCATGCGTGGATCAGATCTGTCAGATATCGAATTGAATCCGGGGTCAGATCCGTTTTCCGCAGGAAAACGGATCTGACTCAAGAGCAATTCCGACAGTTCGCAGGAAACTGTCGAAGGCGGGGTGGGTCCGGTTGCGGGAGTGTCCGCGGCATGGATGCCGCGGCCAAGCCCCCATGGATGGGTTTACGGCGTCTCCCGCAACCGGGCCCACCCCGCCATCCTTCAGGAACCCAGCTTCTGCTGTTGCTGTTGCTGTTGCTCTGGATCGTAGCGGGTGCAGGGCGCAGCCCTGCCGGGCAACCCTATACTTGCCGCCGTGACTGCCTTCCCTGCCCTTGTTCCGCTGGATGCGCCGCTGCTGGTGGGCTACAGCGGTGGTGTCGACTCCACCGTGCTGCTGCACTGGCTGTGGCGCTGCGCCCAGGCTTCCGGCACGGCGCTGCGTGCGGTGCACGTACACCACGGCCTGCAACCAGCAGCTGACGACTGGGTACGGCATTGCCAGCAGCAGTGCGCGGCACTGGGCGTCGAGCTGGCCGTGCGCCACGTACAGATCGACAGAACCACAGGCCTGGGCCTCGAAGGCGCAGCGCGCGAAGCACGACGTGCAGCGTTCACTGCTGAACTGCGCGAAGGCGAAACTCTGGCGCTGGCACAGCACCAGGACGATCAGGCCGAGACCTTCCTGCTCCGCGCGCTGCGCGGCTCCGGTGTCGATGGCCTTGCCGCGATGGCCGATGACAGTCAGCTCGGTACGCACCGCCTGTGGCGTCCCTTGCTGCACGCATCGCGCACCGCACTGCTCGACTATGCCCGGCAACACGCGCTGCGTTGGATCGAGGATCCCAGCAACGCCGAAGACCACGCCGATCGCAACTTCCTGCGCCTGCAGGTACTGCCACTGTTGCGCCAGCGCTGGCCGCACGCCGCCGCCGCGTTGGCCGGCAGCGTCCTGCATTGCCGGCAGACCCGCGAACTGCTGGATGAAGAAGACGCCGAGCTGATCACACACCTGGAAGTCGCTCCACGCGTGCTGTCGCTGCAGTTGCTGCGTCAGGTGTCATCGGGACGCGCCGCGCGCGTGCTGCGCGCCTGGGTGATCGGCCATGGTGCCGCCCCACTGCCGGCCACGGTGCTGCAGCAAGGCCTGGACGAACTGCTGCCGGCCGGCAATGATCGCCAGGCGCGGGTGCGCTGGCACGATCATGCCATCCAGCAATGGCGCGAGCATGCCTATCTGCTACCCGCGCAGCTGCCATCGCTGCCCCGCGCGTGGCAGGCCGAATGGGATGGGCATGCCCCCCTGCCGCTGCCCGATGGCGGCCAGCTGCGGCTGCAGGGCGGCGCCGCCTTCGAGCGCCCGCTGCAGGTCCGTGCACGCTTGGGCGGAGAGCGCATCCTGCTGCCAGGTCGCCAGCATTCGCACGCATTGAAGGACTGCCTGCAACGCGAACATCTCGCCCCCTGGCGACGCGCGCAGCTGCCGCTGATCTTTGATGGCCCGCAGTTGCTGGCCGCCGCCGACGTGGTCATCTCCGCGCCACTGCAGGCCTGGTTGCAGGCCCACCAGGCACAGCTGCAGTGGCGTCCCGGCGGCTGGTGAATTGACCCCCGCGCGCGGCCCGTCCACACTTGCCACATGGTCAAGAAGTCCCCCGAAAACGCCTCCCCGGTCGCCCAGTTCGAGCAGTCGCTCGAATCGCTGGAACAGCTGGTGGAGCAGATGGAAACCGGCGAGCTGAGCCTGGAAGCCTCGCTCAGTGCTTACGAACGTGGCGTCGGTCTGTATCGCCAGTGCCAGCAGGCGCTGGAGCAGGCCGAACTGCGCGTGCGCCTGCTCAGCGATCCGGCGCAGCCGGAAGCATCCGAGCCCTTCGATCCGCCCAACCATGACGGCTGAGGTTCTGTTCGCGCGCTGGCGCGACCGTATCGAAAGCCAGCTCGACGCTGCCCTGCCCTCGCCCGCCGAAGCACCGCAGCGCCTGCACCAGGCCATGCGCTATTCGGTGCTGGGCGGTGGCAAGCGCATGCGCCCGCTGCTGGTCTACGCCAGTGGCCACCTGTTCGGTGCACAGCTGGAAAGCCTGGATGCGGCGGCCATGTCCGTCGAACTCATCCACGCCTACTCGCTGGTGCATGACGACCTGCCGGCGATGGATGACGACGCGCTGCGCCGTGGCAAGCCGACCACCCACATCGCCTTCGACGAAGCTACCGCGATCCTCGCCGGCGACGCGCTGCAGACCCGTGCCTTCGGCCTGCTGGCCGATGCACCGCTGCCGGCCACGCTGCGCGTGGCCTGCCTGCAGACCCTGGCCCACGCCTCCGGCGCGTCCGGCATGTGCGGCGGCCAGGCCCTGGATATCGATGCCACCGGCCAGCAGCAGACGCTGGCGGCATTGACCCGCATGCATGCGCTGAAGACCGGCGCCCTGATCCGCGCGGCAGTGCGCATGGGCGCGCTGTGCGGCCAAGCCCACGAACCGCAGCTGGCCCAGCTGGACAGCTTCGCCGATGCACTCGGCCTGGCCTTCCAGGTACGCGACGACATCCTCGATGTCGAGGCCAGTTCCGAGCAGCTGGGCAAGACCGCCGGCAAGGACCAGGCGCAGGACAAGAGCACCTTCCCCGCCCTGCTTGGCATGGACGGCGCAAAGGCCCAGCTGCACGAACTCGCTGCACGCATGCAGTCGATCCTGGCCGGGTATGGCGAGGAAGCCGATGCGCTGCGTGCGCTGGCGACGCTGGCGGTCGAACGCGATCATTGATCGCTCGCCGGGCACCGCCCGTCGCTCCCCGCACATGAAAACGCCCGGCAATGCCGGGCGTTTTCAGTTCCGCATGCAGCCGGTATTACTTGATCAGGCGCAGCGCGAACGGGTAGCGATAGGCTTCGCCGTTGTTGGCCTTGACCGCTGCGATGATGCTGAACACCAGGCTGATGATGCCGACGATCGGGGCCAGGAAGACGCCGATGATCACGATGGTCAGGATCATGCTGATGACCATGGCGATGGTCACGGTGATCTGGAAGTTCAGGGCTTCCTTGGCCTGGTCGGTCACGAAAGCCTTGCCAGCATCGTCCTTGTTGATCAGCCAGATGATCAGTGCGCCGATGAAGCCGGTGAAGATGCCCAGCAGGTGGGCAGCCAGGGCCATGGTGCGCTGGTCGGCCGGCACGTCGGTGGTGGCCGGCGGCGGCGGGACGTTATCGAATTCGCTCACGACAAAACTCCTTTTCATTGGGTGGTCTTGACCCACCAGCACCAAGCTGGTTGCGTCAGGCGGGCATAGCTTACGCCATCGACGCCATCAATCATTACCGGCAATGGTCATCCGCCCCAGCAGGATCGAACCGGTCCGGATGTGCGAGCGCGGGTCGACGTCGCTGCCGACCGCTTCGATGCTGCTGAACATCTCGCGCAGGTTGCCGGCGATGGTGATGCCATCCACCGGGTACTGGATCTCGCCATTCTCGACGCGGAAGCCGCCGGCACCGCGCGAGTAGTCGCCGGTCACCCCGTTCACGCCTTGCCCCATCAGCTCGGTCACCAGCAGGCCATCGCCCATCTGGCGGGCGATCTCATGCAGGGAGCCCGCGTTGGCGGCCAGTTGCAGGTTGTGCACGCCACCGGCATTGGCGGTGGTCTGCAGGCCCAGCTTGCGCGCCGAGTAGCTGCCCAGCACATAGCGCTGCAGCACGCCGTCACGGACCAGGGCCGAAGCACGGGTGGCCACGCCGTCACCGTCGAAGGCGGCCGAGCGCAGGCCACGGCGCAGGTGGGGCAGTTCCTCGATCTGCATCCAGTCCGGGAACAGCTGCTGGCCAACACTGTCCAGCAGGAAGCTGGCCTGGCGGTACAGGGCACCGCCGGACACCGCCGACAGCAGGTGACCGACCAGGCTGCGCGCGACTTCCGGGGCGAACAGCACCGGCATGCTGCCGGTGGCCATCGAGCGAGGCTGCAGGCGGGCGACGGTACGCTCGGCGGCACGACGACCGACCAGGCCCACCTCCTCCAGGTCCTCGCGGGCCAGCGCGCTGGTGTACCAGCCATCGCGCTGCATGCCATCGCCCTGGCCGGCGATCAGCGCACAGCCCACCGAATGATGGGTGCCACGCTCACGGCCGAAAAAGCCATGCGAATTGGCGTACACCGACAGGCTCTGCATGCTCGACACCGAGGCGCCGTCGGAGTTACGGATCTGCGCATCGGCCTCACGACCTGCGTTCTCGCAGGCCAGGGCCAGGTCCACCGCCTCGTCGGCCTGCAGTGCCCACGGGTGCCAGGCATCCAGATCCGGGAAATCGGTAGCCATCAGCGCGGCATCGGCCAGGCCTGCAGCCGGGTCATCTTCGGTATGCCGGGCGATCGCACAGGCCTGCTCGACCGTGGCGGTGAGGCTGGCCTCGTTCAGGTCGCCGGTGCTGGCGCTGCCCTTGCGTTGGCCGAAATAGACGGTGACGGCGATACCGCGGTCGCGGGTGGACTGCACGGTCTCAACCTCGCCAAGGCGGACATTGACCTCCAGGCCACGGTCCTCGCTGCAGCTGACCTCGGCCTGGCTGGCGCCCAGCGCCCGGGCACGGTCGAGCAGCTGCTGGGAAAGGTCGGCCAGCCGTTCCAGCCGGGCCGGGCTGTCGTCGCCGACAGCGACTTCAGGGGCGATCACGTTCAATGCTTTATCCTGTACGGGTTGGGCCCGGCATCACGCCGGGCGACTTTTTTTGAGATCAGGTAGGAACGATGCGCGGACGCGACGAAGAAACCGGTGAATTCCACGACAAGAGCCGCAGCCAGAACCGGCGCGATGCGCTCGACGTCCTGGCCCTGGGCGAGAAGCTGGTGTCGTTGACCCCGGCCCAGCTGGCGCGCCTGCCGATTCCGGAAGACCTGCTGCCGCATATCGCCGAGTGCAAGCGCATCACCGCCCACATCGCCCACAAGCGCCAGCTGGCGTTCCTGGCCAAGCACATGCGCCGCGAAGAAGACGCCACGCTGGATGCGATCCGCGATGCGCTGGACGCCAACAGCGAAACCGGCCGCCGCGAAGTGGCGATGATGCACCGCGCGGAAGACTGGCGCGAGCGCCTGCTGGCCGAGGGTGACAAGGCACTGGCGGCACTGCTGGACGACTACCCGCAGGCCGACCGCCAGCAGCTGCGCACGCTGGTGCGCAATGCCCAGGCCGAGAAGGCGAAGAACAAGCCGCCGCGCGCCTACCGCGAAATTTTCCAGGTGCTGCGCGCCCTGATGCTGCCGGCCGCGTTGGGCCTGAAGGCCAGCGCCGAAGACGCCGACCCCATTGAAACCGACGAAGCCGACGAGGACTGAGTCCTCGCCGGCAGGGGCGGTGGCACTGGCCATCGCCCGGCTCAGGCCTGGGTACCGCCGACGGTGATGCCCTCGATCAGCAACGAGGGCTGGCCGACACCCACCGGCACACTCTGCCCGTCCTTGCCGCAGATGCCCACGCCCTCGTCCAGGGCCAGGTCGTTGCCGACCATGCGCACCTTCTGCATGGTTTCCGGACCGTTGCCGATCAGGGTCGCGCCCTTCACCGGCGTGGTGATGCGGCCGTCCTCGATCAGGTAGGCCTCGGTGGCCGAGAACACGTACTTGCCACTGGTGATGTCGACCTGGCCGCCGCCGAAGTTGACCGCGTACAGGCCCTTCTTCACCGAACGGATCATCTCCTGCGGGTCATGCTGGCCGGCGCGCATGTAGGTGTTGGTCATGCGCGGCATGGTCATGTGCGCGAACGATTCGCGGCGACCATTGCCGGTCGGCGCCACGCCCATCAGGCGCGCGTTGAGGCTGTCCTGCATGTAGCCGACCAGGATGCCGTCCTCGATCAGCGTGGTGCACTGGCTGGGATGACCCTCGTCGTCGATGTTCAACGAACCACGGCGTCCATCCAGCGTGCCGTCATCGACGATCGTCACGCCCGGGGCGGCAACGCGCTCGCCGATGCGCCCCGCGTAGACGCTGGTGCCCTTGCGGTTGAAGTCGCCCTCCAGGCCATGGCCGACCGCTTCATGCAGCAGCACACCGGGCCAGCCCGGGCCCAGCACCACCGGCATCACGCCGGCCGGTGCCGGTACCGCTTCAAGATTCACCAGCGCCTGGCGCAGCGCCTCACGGGCGAAGGCTTCCGGGCGGCCGTCGGCGAACAGCTCCTCATAGCCATAGCGACCACCGCCACCGGCATAGCCGGACTCGCGACGGCCGTTGTGCTCGACGATCACCTGCACGTTCAGGCGCACCAGCGGGCGCACGTCGGCGCCCAGCACGCCGTCGCTGCGGGCGATCAGCACCGTATCGACGCCGCCGGACAGGCTGACCATCACCTGCTTCACGCGCGGGTCGGCAGCACGCAGGTAGCCGTCCAGGCGCTTGAGCACCTCGACCTTGGCCTCGTTGCCGACGCCATCAATCGGGTCCAGCGCCGGGTACAGCGCGCGCGCGTTGCCGCGCAGCAGCGAGCGCCCGGTCTGGGCACCACCTTCACGCGAGATCGCGCGCGCCGACTGCGCCGCCACCCGCAGCGCATCGGCATGGATGTCGTCGGAGTAGGCGAAACCCGTCTTCTCGCCGGAAATCGCCCGCACGCCCACGCCCTGCTCGATGGAATGCGCGCCGTCCTTGACGATGCCGTCTTCCACGCTCCAGCTCTCGCGGCGGGCGTGCTGGAAGTAAAGGTCACCAAAGTCCACACCGGGGCCGAGCAGCTGCCCGAAGGTGCGCTCCAGGCCAGCGGTATCCAGGCCGCCGGGGCGCAGCAGGCGGTCTTGGGCAAGCGTCAGGGCGATATCAGTCATGGTTCTCGATCTGGGGATGCGGGGGCGCTCAGGCAAGCCCCGTGAACAGGAAAGCCGCGCTCAACGCGCGCGCGGCAGGCCGGTGACGGTCGGCGGAATGGCCGGCGCCGGTGCCGGCGCGGGTGGCGGAGCCTTGTCGCGGCTGCGCTCGATCACTTCCACCTTCGGTTCCTTCCATGGACCGGTCACCTTGTAGGTACGGGCGCCAATCTCGCCCAATGGTTTGGACAATACCGCATTGGTGGCCGCGCCCAGCGCCGCCCCCACCGGGCCACCGGCCACCGCCCCCACCACGGTCAGCAGATTGCCTGCGCGCGGGTTGACGTCGATGGTCTGGTCGAACTGCTGGTTGCGCAGGTCGGCCTGGCCGCGGATGGTGATGTTGGCTGCCGGGCTTTCGATCAGCACCTTGTCTGTGCGCGCCATGCCCTGGCCGAACTGCATGCTGCCGTCGATCTGGTTGAACGCGAAGCCCTTGGAGAAGAAGTCGCGGAAGTCGAACATCAGGCGCCGCGGCAGCTGGGTCACGCTGAGCAGGCCCAGCACGCGGCCGGCGCCCGGCTCCAGCTCCAGCAGCTGGCCGTTGCGTGCGTGCAGGTCCAGGCGGCCCTGCAGGTTGCCCAGCTGGAAGTCCGACGGCCCCCCACTCCACGTGGCCTGCAGCTGCGCCTGGCCGGAACCGCCACGCAGCTGGCCGCCGTAGTCGAGGTTCTGCATCAGTCCGCCCAGGTCCTCGCTGCGCACCTGCGCGGTCAGTTCGGTGCGGGCACCACCGGTGCGGCCCAGCCAGCGACCGCTGATGTCGATCTCCTGGTCGGGCGCACGGAAGCGCAGCTCATCCACGTTCAGGCCATTGGCCAGCGGCCGCGTACGCAGCACCGCCTGGCCCAGCACCACTTTGCCGAACTTCAGGTCGGCGATGTCCAGCGCGAACGGCGGCAGCTTGGCCGGGTCCATGTCGTTGGCGCCTGCCTGTACCCGTGCCGGTGCGGCCGGTACACCTGGAGCCGCCGGCAATGACTGCCAGTGCACGCGGTCGAGCTGGCCACTGATGGTGCCGCCGTCTGCATTGGGGACGGTCAGGCGCCCGGCCAGCGACGGGCCGTCCAGGCGTACATCCAGTGCCTGCGCTCCCGGGCGCAGCTGCAACCGGGTCTGCTCGAACACACCACCGATCAGCATCAGCTTGCCGACCTGCACGTCCACCGCACGCAGCGGCATGCCGTCATCGTCGTTGCCACCACGGGCCAGGCCGATCCACTCCAGCGCATCCAGGGTCGGGCTGCGGCCATTCACGGACAGTCCGCTCGGTGGCGGTTCGCGATCGGCATGGTCGCTGCCCAGCGTCACCTGCACACCCGTCTGGTTGTTGTGGCTGCGCGCAGCCAGCGCCAGGCGCTGGCCGAACGACACGTCGATGCGGCCGGCCCCCATCGGCAGCTGTGCAGCCACGGTGGTCGCCAACGGCTCGGCAGCCGGTTTGTCCAGCGGCGCCGGCAGGTCCAGCCGGGTCCCGACCAGATCGGAGCTCAACCGCAGCTCGCTGGGCGGCGCAGGCGCCCCCGGAGCGACCTTGGGCAGATTGACCGCGATGGTCCACGGCGAGGTGCCGGCGATGTAGGGCTTCAGCCACGCCATTTCCGGCGCGCGGTCGATCAGCACGCCAGCATCGAGGTTGGCCGACAACTGCGATTCAAAGGCCAGCTTGCTGTCGTGCACGTAGCCACCGGCACGCAGGCTCAGACGACCGTCCTGGCCGAGGTGGCGCACCGCCAGTTCCTCGGCGCCGAAACCGCCGTTGCTGTAGCGCGCCTGCCCGTGCATGTTGTCAAAGGTGAGCTGGAAGCGCTTGTCGACCAGCTTCACGCCGGCCAGATCGACCGTTCCCTGCAGGTGGCCGCCACCTTCATCGTGGTGCAGCGGCTGCAGCAGATCGAAGGTCACATGCGCCGGGCCCGCAGCGGTGAGGTTGTCCAGGGTGTCGCCATAATCCTTGTGCAGCGGGCTCTGCCGCAGCATGGCCAGCAGCCTGCCGGCCTCGCTCTGCGCATCGGCACGCACGTACAGCGGCTGCTGCCCGAAATCCTGGATGCCCGCCTCGAATTTCTGCACCGCCACGCCGGCCAGATCGCCGCGACCGTGCATGTCGAAGCCGGGGCCGATGAAGGCGATATCGGCATCGACCTGGCGCATCAACGGCCAGTCGTGCTGGAAGCGGATGTCACCATTGGTGATATGGCCGGTCGCCTCGAAGCGGCCATCGTTGTTGTCGAACGGCCAGTCGTCCAGGTCGCCACTGACCAGGCCGATGCCGTTGCGCACCTGCCCACCGGCCAGCGCCATGTCCAGCCAGTCGGTGGCGCCCTTGCTCATCTTGGAGTGGATCCAGAAGCGCTTGGCCGCGGTCATCGGCACGTCGTCCAGCTTGGCCGCCAGCTGCAGCCACGGCCGCGTACCGTCGCCCTGGAACCAGACACCACCGCGCACGTCCGCCGCGTAATCGGTGCCTTCCACGCGCATCGCTGCCGTGCCGATGCGCCAGCCACCGCCTTCATCGCGCCAGCCCACCACCTGGCCCGCCAGGTGCAGATCGTGGCGCACGCCGAAGCCGGTCGGCCAATCGAACTGCAGCTGGCGTTGCGGCTGCAGCTGCAGGCTGAAGCCATCCGCGTCGCCTTCGAAGCGCCCGCCCAGGCCGCGCAGGCCGGGCGAATTGCCCACGCTGGCGAAGCCCAGCGACTGCAGTTCGCCCTGCGCCCACAGCGGGCCATCGCGTTCGCCCGCCAGCTGCAGCTCGCGCACGTCCAGCTGCGGCCTGGACAGGAACAGCCAGCGACGCAGGCCCGGTTCAAGACGATCGCTCAGGGCCAGCGCACGCAGCGCGATGCCGGCCTGCACTTCGCGAGAACTGACCCGCAGCTGCTTGCCGAGCTGCAGCTGCAGGCCATCGAGCTGCTGCTCGCCTTCTTCGGTTTTCAGGCGCAGGCGCGGCACCTGCAATGCCCAGCCATCGGCCTGGCGCTGCCAGCGCAGGCGTGCCTGCAACCGCTGCAGCTGCAGCTGCGGAGCCGCCATCGCGGGCATCGGTGCGCCATCGATGCGGACATCACGCAGGTCCGAATCGGTGGTCACCGCCACCGGCGCGAAATCGCGCAGGGTCAGCCACAGGTTGAGTTCGCCCTTGCCTTCGCGCAGGCGCACACCGCCGGCCGCCAGCAGCGGCGACCAGGCATGAAAATCGACCGGATCGGCGCCCAGCCAGGCCTGACCGTTGCCGCGCACGCGGTCCACGTCCAGCACCGCCGTCAACGGCAGCGCTTCGGTCTGGGCCCAGGCGCGCACGCCTAGACGCAGGCGGTCGCCATTGACCCGCAGGCGCACGTCGATGCGTGGCAGCGTGGTATCGATCCCCAGCCCCGGCGCATGCACGCCCAGGCGGCCCCCGATCACCTGCAGTTCGCCCAGACGGCGCAGCGCATCCAGCGGGTCCCCGCCATTGGCGGCCTGCGGCAGGCCACGCACCGACCAGCGGCCGTCCTCGCCCTGCTGCAGGTCCAGTGCCAAGCCACGCAGGCGCAGTTCGGTCAACGAGCGGCCGGGCAGCAGCCCGCTGTACATCGATACCAGCACCTCGGCCTCGCCGATCGCCAGGCCTTGGCCGGCGCCAATGCGCAGGCCCTTGAGCTGCAGCAGCGGACCACGCCGGGTCCAGGCCGTCTGCAGCTGGTCGAAACGCACCGGCTGGCCGGCGCGTTCACTCAACCAGGCGGCAATCCTGTCGGGATGGCGCTCGGCCAGCGGCAGCAGCTGGCTGAGGGTGCCCACCAGCAGTGCCAGCCCGACCAGGCCCACCGCGCAGGCGGCAATGAAATGACGGCGGATCCTTCGCAGTCGCAGGCGCGGCGGCGCGCTCATCGGCCACCGCCGGCCTGCGGCCGGCGAGGATCAGAGCAGAACAACATCGAATTGCTCCTGCAGGTACTGCTCGTCCGCCTGGAAGCGGATGCTCTTGCCGAGGAATTCCTCCAGCTCGGCCACCGCCGCGGATTCCTCGTCGGTGATGCGCGCGACCACCTTGGTCGAGGCGATCACCAGCAGGCGCGCGGCATCGAACTGGCGCACGGCACGGGTGATCTCGCGGAAGATCTCGTAGGTCACCGTTTCGGTGGTCTTGATGCTGCCGCGGCCGCTGCACTGCGGGCAGGTTTCCGACAGCTGGCGCTCCAGGCTTTCCACCGTGCGCTTGCGGGTCATCTCCACCAGGCCCAGCGGCGAGAAGTCGTACACCGTGGTCTTGGCATGGTCACGGGCCAGCGCCTTTTCCAGCGTACGCAATACCTGGCGGCGGTGCTCGGCATCATCCATGTCGATGAAGTCGATGATGATGATGCCGCCCAGGTTGCGCAGGCGCAGCTGCCGTGCCACCGCCTGTGCCGCTTCCAGGTTGGTGCGGAACACCGTCTCTTCCAGGTTGCGCTGGCCGAGGAACGAACCGGTGTTGACGTCGATGGTGGTCATCGCCTCGGTCTGGTCGATCACCAGGTAACCACCGGATTTCAGCGGCACCTGCTTGTCCAGCGCGCGGCCGATCTCGTCCTCCACCCCGAACATGTCGAAGATCGGGCGATCGCCGCTGTACAGCTCGATCTTCTCCGCCAGCACCGGCATGTACTTGGCAACAAAGGCCTGCAACTGCGCGAAGGTCTCCTTGGAGTCCACCTTCACCTTGTCCACATCCTTGCGGATCAGGTCGCGTACCGATCGCAGCGGCAGGCTCAGGTCTTCATAGATGTTGCTGCACGAGGCCGCTTCGCGGCCACGACGCTCGACCACGTTCCATACGCGCGACAGGTAGGCGATGTCCTCGGCGATGGCTTCGGCCGGCTGGCCCTCGGCATTGGTACGCACGATGTAGCCGTAGCCCCCGTGCTGCGCCGACAGTTCGGTGACCAGCGCCTTCAGGCGCGCACGCTCGGTTTCATCCTCGATGCGCGCCGACACGCCCACCACCTTGGACTGCGGCAGCAGCACCATGTAGCGCGAGGGAATGCTGATCTGGGTGGTCAGGCGGGCGCCCTTGGTGCCGATCGGATCCTTCACCACCTGCACCACGATGTCCTGGCCGTCGCGCAGGAGCTCGACGATCGGCACGCTGGACGGCGGCGGCAGCGTGGTGTTCTCGGTGTCGGCACTGGCTACCGGCGCCGGCCGCACCACGTCGTTGGCGTGCAGGAACGCGGCACGCTCCAGCCCGACTTCGACGAAGGCCGCCTGCATGCCGGGCATCACCCGCTGTACCTTGCCCTTGTAGATGTTGCCGACCACACCCCGGCGCCAGCCGCGCTCGATGTGCAGTTCCTGCAGCATGCCATTTTCGATCACCGCGACCCGGGTCTCGCGCGGGGTCACATTGACCAGGATTTCCTCAGACATCGGCAGCCTCCCTGGCGGCATCGGCAGTGGGGGCCGGCACGCCACAGCGCGCCAGCAAACGATCGGTGTGCAGCAACGGCAGCCCCATCACCCCGGAGTAACTCCCGGACAGGTGCTCGATCCAGCGCTCGGCCCCGCCCTGGATGGCGTAGGCGCCCGCCTTGTCCAGCGGTTCGCCGGTGGCCACGTAGGCGGCGATGTCGGCGGCATCGATCGGGGCGAAGGTCACTTCGGAAATGACCAGCTCGCTGTCCAGCCCGTCCGCGCCGACCACCACCACGGCGGTCATTACCTGATGGGTACGCCCGGCAAGACGTGCCAGCATCGCGCGCGCGTCGGCAGCATCGACAGGCTTGCCGAACACCTCGCCGTCCAGCACCACCTCGGTATCCGAGCCAAGCACCCGCGCCTGCGGGTCATCGGCCAGCACCCGGGCCAGGCCGGCGCGCGCCTTGTCGGCGGCGACCCGGCAGACATACTGTTCGGCGCTTTCAGCGGGCGCGCGCTGCTCGACGACCTCCAGGTCCAAGGCCTGGAAGGGGCGTCCGAGTCGGGCCAGCAGCTGGTTGCGTCGGGGGGAGCGGGAAGCAAGGTAGAGCATCGGCACAGCATAACCTGAGGCTGCCACCTGAATCGTCGGCAACCCGTCCCGGAACGTACCCAACCCCGAACGGGCTCACAGCGCGTTCATCGCTACGACACCACCCTCAACGGCACAACAAGGAGTTCTCCATGCGCCTGACCGCCACCCCGCTGCTGCTCGCCCTGTCCCTCGCCCTTGGAACCTCGATGACCGCCCATGCTGCCCCGTCGTCGCCGTCGATCGCCGCTCCGGCCGAAGGCACCCTGCTGAACATCTCGGCCAACGCCGAGGCCACCCGCGTGCCGGACGTGGCCACCCTGTCGGCCGGCGTGGTCACCCAGGCCGCCGATGGCAACAGCGCCATGCGCCAGAACGCCCAGCAGATGGACAAGGTACTGGCCGCGATCAAGGCCGCCGGCATCGCCGAGCGCGACGTGCAGACCAGTGGCGTCAGCCTCAACCCGCAGTACCGCTATGCCGACAACGAAGCGCCGAAGATCACCGGCTACCAGGCCAGCAACACGGTCAGCCTGAAGGTGCGCGACATCGCCAAGCTGGGCAAGGTGCTGGACGCACTGGCTGCGCAGGGCGCCAACCAGATCAATGGCCCCAGCTTCGAGATCGACCAGCCGGAACCGGTCTATGACGAAGCCCGCCTGGCTGCACTGAAGAAGGCCCAGGCCCGCGCCCAGACCTATGCAAAGTCGCTGGGCCTGCAGGTGCGCCGCATCGTCAGCATTTCCGAGAACGCCGGCGGCGGCTACCGCCCGATGCCGATGATGCGGGCCATGTCGGCCGGCGCGGCGATGGACAAGGCCACCCCGGTCGCACCGGGTGAATCGACCGTCTCGGTCAACCTGGACGTGGTGTTCGAACTGGGTCGCTGATCCCGTTCGTCATTGCCGGCAAAGGCGGATCCCGCAGGGGATCCGCCTTTTTTCATGTCCGCAGCCGGCACTGGCTGAAGGCCAGCCCAACGATCGCCCCCCTGCCTCTAGGCAGTGGCCGCCATGTCGCGCTACTGATGGACTGCCAGCCGCGTGCGGCAACCCCGCCACGGGCCCTGGTGCGTTGAGGACTTCGTCACTGGCATGGAGGTGGACCATGGTTCGTACGTATCCCGTTGCATCCCCGCAGTTCGACCCCGCCCGCGTTGCCGCCTGGAGCGCGGCCATCGCCCTGCATCTGCTGGCCTTCCTGCTGCTGCTGATCCCGGCGACCTACCAGGCTGTGCAGGTCCCGCGTGACAAGACTGCGGTCAGGCTGATCGAGAAGATCCCGCCACCGCCCACGCCGCCGGTTCCGATCCCGCCGAAAGAGATCGTCCAGGTGGTGCCCAAACCGCGGACGCAGCCGGTGGTACCGCCGCTGCCCGCACCCACCGCGACCGTAGAGGAAACCCAGGGCATCGCACTGCCGGCCGCCGAACCGGCCCCGCCCCAGCTCGCACCGAGCATCGATACCGCCACACCACTGGCCGGCGCCCAGCTGCAATACCGCAGCGCCCCGCCGCCGGCCTACCCGCTGGCGGCACTGCGCAACCGCGAGCAGGGTACGGTGCTGTTGCGGGTAGAGGTGGACACCCACGGGCAGCCGGCGGTGGTCAGCATCGAGCGCAGCAGTGGCTCGCGCAGCCTGGACCAGGCCGCACGCCAGCAGGTGCTCAGGCACTGGCGCTTCGAGCCGGCCCAGCGTGATGGCGTGGCCGTGCCGGCCATCGGCATGGTGCCGGTGCAGTTCTCGCTGCCGGACTGAAGTGATCGCCGGCCCGGCCATCTGCCGGGCCGGCCCTTCCGTCCGGGCGGGCACGGACGGAACAGGATCAACTGTTATTGATTAAGCAAAAATTCACGACTTCGTCACCCGCCGGAAACCTAGATTGGTCCGTCCCGGAATCTACCGGAGACAGCCCTCAACGCTACGGTTTTCCAGTTAGGAGAGAAGCTGTGAAACACCTGATCCAACGGCCCGCCAGCCGCCGCCGCACCACCCTGGCATCGTCCATCACCCATATCCTTACCGGCGGCACCCTGCTGCTGGTTGGCGCCGTGGCTTCCACCTCCGCTTTCGCGCAGGAGAAGGCCACCAACCTGGACCGCATCACGGTCACCGGTTCGAACATCCCGCGCACCAACACTGAAACACCGTCCCCGGTGCAGGTGGTGACCCGCCAGGAAATCGACCGCACCGGCAAGACCACGGTTGCCGAGTACCTGCAGACCATCACCGCCAATGGCGCCGGCTCTATTCCCAAATCGTTCGGCAACGGCTTCGCCGGCGGTGGCGCCGGCATTTCGCTGCGTGGCCTGGGCGCGGGTTCAACCCTTGTCCTGTTGAATGGTCGCCGCATGGCCACCTACGGCCTGGCCGATGACGGCCAGAAGGTCTTCACCGACCTGAGCACCATCCCGCTCGACGCCGTTGAACGCGTGGAAGTGCTGAAGGACGGCGCCTCGGCGATCTATGGCTCCGACGCCATCGCTGGCGTGGTCAACATCATCCTGCGCAGCGACTTCCAGGGCGCGATCCTTCGCGGCTCCTACGGCCTGTCCGGCGACAGCGATGGCGATACCAAGAAAGCGACCCTGACCGCCGGTACCGGCGACATGGCCACCGACGGATGGAACGCCTTCTTCAGCCTGGATGTCGGCAAGAGCGACGCAATCAAGATCAGCGACCGCAAGAACCGCAAGTGGATCGGTACCGGCGACACCCGCCAGTGGGGCTATGGCAACAATGCCCAGTTCCTGGGTGGCGCCTTCCTCAGCGGCAAGACCCGCGGCGGCGTTGGTCCCAATGGCTCGGTGTACGACGACCGCAATGTCACCGACAAGAATCCGGCCACCCTCGTGCCACTGCCTGGCTGCCAGGGCCTGACCACCATCGGTGGCCAGACCGACGCCTCGGTCGCCGCGCAGGGCTGCCTGTGGGATCCGGCACAGCTGTATCGCGACATCTCGCCGGAAGAGAAGTACGTCAATGTGTTCGGCCGCGCCAGCTTCGCGTTTGGTGAAGGTGGCGAGATCTACACCGAGATCGGCTACTCGAAGAAGGAAACCACCTTCAGCAACACGCCGTCCGCCGCGTCCGGCGGCTGGGGTTATCCCGGCGGCCCGGTCAACGGCAACAGCGGTCCGGGCGCCGTGGTGCTTGGCCCCAATCATCCTGACCGGCCTGCCGGCCTCGGTACCGGCCCGTTGCGCCTGCGCTACAGCGCTTGGGACGTCGGCCCCCGCGTGACCGACAACACCAACGAGTTCAATCGTTTCCTGGTCGGCGTCAAGGGCAACTGGGGTGACTGGAGCTACGACACCGCCTACCTGCACTCGGGCACCGACCTGGTCAACGAGCGCACCGGCTTCCTGCGCTACAGCGCCGTGAAGTGTGCACTGGGTGACGCGAACTGTGCCGGTGGCGTATGGCGCATCGGCGACAACGCCAACCTGAACTCCCAGGCGCTGTACGACTACATCTCGCCGAAGATCAGCGCACGTGCCAAGTCCAGCCTGGACATGTTCGACTTCACCGTGTCGCGCAGCCTGATGGACCTGAAGGGTGGCCCGCTGGGCCTGGCGATCGGTACCGAGTGGCGCAAGACCAGCAACAGCCTGACCCCGCAGACCTACACCGACACGGGTGACATCATCGGCCTGGGCTACTCGGCCTATGACGGCACGCAGAACGTGTACGCCGGTTACGTCGAACTGTCGGCACCGGTGCTGGAGCAGTTGGAACTGTCCGCTGCACTGCGCTACGACAAGTATGAGAGCGGTGAAGGCAAGGCCACGCCGAAGCTGGGTGTGAAGTGGACGCCGGCCGACTGGATCGCCCTGCGCGCCAGCTACGCCGAAGGCTTCCGCGCGCCGAACCCGGCCGAGAACGGCGATGGTGGCCTGGCCGCCTTCTCCACTGCCTCGGATCCGATCCGTTGCCCGGACGGTGAAAACCCGGCCCCGGGTGCTTCGCCGGACGACTGCGGCTCGCAGTCGGTTGCGATCATCACCCGCCCGAACAAGGACCTGAAGCCGGAAGAGTCGAAGAGCTACTCGGTGGGTATCGTGCTGCAGCCCACCCGCTCCACCTCGTTGACCGTCGATGCCTGGGAAATCAAGCGCACCAACGAGATCGCCCAGGGCGATACCGATGATGCGATCCGGGCTGGCAATGTCCTGCGCGACAACAACCTGCTCAACGGCGTCGCCGGTACCGGCAGCATCCTGGCCGTCAACACCGCCTACATCAACGCCAGTTCCTCGCGCGTTCGCGGTATCGACACCGACATCCGCCAGACCTTCGACATCGGCCCGGGCCAGCTGGAGATGGATCTGCAGTGGAGCCACCTGCTGAAGTTCGAGCGCACCAGCGGTACCAGCACCGATGACTTCCTGGGCACGCACGGCAACTGCGACGTGACCAACTGCATCGGCACGCCGAAGGACCGCATCAACTTCGGTACCACCTGGAAGCAGGGCCCGTGGAGTGTCAGCGGCGTGGCCAACTACATCTCCAGCATGGAAAACACTGACAAGCGCGGCGGCAAGTACCAGTTCTTCTATGCCGATGGATCGCCGGTGAAGAAGATCTCTTCGTTCACCACCTTCGACCTTTCCGGCCGTTGGGCAATCACCGAAGCGTTCGAGCTGAATGCTTCGGTCGAGAACGTCTTCGACCGAATTGCTCCGCTGGATCCGCTGACCTATGGCGGCGTGAACTACAACCCGATGCACTTCAGTGGTGCCATCGGTCGCTACTTCACCGTCGGCGCCAAGTACACCTTCAAGTAATACAGGCAACACGCTTCAACGCATCACCTTCGAAGGCCCGGGCAGCTGCCCGGGCCTTCGTCGTTCTGCCCCTTGCAGGCATGTTCACGGGCACAGGGCTACCGTGTGCACGCGGCATCACCGCCGCAGGGGATCTCCATGGCCGCGACATCGCAGCGCTTGGGCCTGCCCGCGTTGACTGCACTGGTGGTCGGCTCGATGGTCGGCGCCGGTATCTTTTCATTGCCGCAGAACGTAGCGCGCAGCGCCGGTCCGGCCGCCGCGCTGATCGGCTGGGCGGTGAGCGGCGCGGGCATGCTGATGCTGGCGTTCGTGTTCCAGGCGCTGGCCAACCGCCGACCGGATCTCGATACCGGCATCTACGCCTACGCACGCGAGGGCTTCGGCAACTACATCGGCTTCTCCGCTGCGTGGGGTTACTGGGTTGCCTCGGTGCTCGGCAACGCCAGCTTCTTCGTGCTGATCTTCAGTGGCCTCGGCCACTTCATGCCCGTGTTCGGCGAAGGGAATACTCCGGCCGCCGTGGCCGCATCGTCATTGCTGTTGTGGACGGTGCACCTGTTGGTGCTGCGCGGCCTACGTACTGCAGCCATCGTCAACGGCCTGGTGACCGTGGCCAAGCTGCTGCCGATCGCGCTGTTCCTGATCCTGGCCACCGGCGCGTTCCGCATGGACGTGTTCCGCGCCGATTTCCTCGGCACGCCTGCACTCGGCGACCTTGGCCAGCAGCTGCGCGGCATGATGCTGGTAACCGTGTGGGTGTTCATCGGCATCGAAGGGGCCAGCATCTATTCGCGGCGCGCGGCACGGCGCGCCGACGTGGGTCGGGCAACGGTGATCGGCTTCCTTGGCGTGTGGCTGCTGCTGGTGCTGGTCAGCCTGTTGTCGATGGGCGTGCTGTCGCAGGCGGAACTGGCCGGACTGCCCAATCCGTCGATGGCCTATGTGCTGCGCGCCATTGTCGGCGAATGGGGCGCGACGGTGATCATCATCGGTTCGATCATCTCCGTTCTCGGTGCATTGTTGGCCTGGGTGCTGCTGTGCGCCGAAGTGCTCTATGCCGCCGCAGGTGACGGCACCATGCCCGCCTTCCTAGGCCGTGAGAACGCGCGCGGCGTGCCGGCCAATGCACTGTGGTGGAGCAACGGCCTGATCCAGGTGTTCCTGCTGCTGGTGCTGGTCAGTTCCGGCAGCTACACCGGGCTGGTGCTGCTGGCCGCATCGATGAGCCTGGTGCCCTACTTCCTGTCCACGGCATTCGGCGTGCAGCTGGCCTGGCGCGGGCAGGCCTACGCCGATGAGCCCAGTGCGCGCTGGCGTGATTTCGCGGTTGCGCTGCTGGCCAGTGCGTACGCGCTTTGGCTGGTGTATGCCGGCGGCCTCGACAACCTGCTGTTGTCGGTGTTGCTGTACGTGCCCGGCGTGGTGCTGTTCGCACTGGCCCGGCGCCAGCGCGGCGAGCTGGTATTCACGCGTTGGGAATGGGTGCTGTTCGGCGCCATTCTGGTGGTAGCCATCGCTACGCTGGTCGCGTTCTCCAGTGGCGAGCTGGCACTGTAGAGCCGAGCCGTGCTCGACTCATCACCTTGGCATCTGGCCAGGTAGAGCTGAAGGCTAGGCATGCCCACACATCAGTGCTTTTTCATCTTGGTCGCTAGAGCCAGCCGTGTTTTACGTAATCCAGATTGATTTCCCAATGTTCAAGGTTTGATTTCAATCGGCGAGGCAAGTAGGGCACGTAGTAGTCCCCCCTCACTGGAGACTCACACTCACAAGCAACAATGCTTGCCACCGCAACTCGGCTGTAACGGCAGCGCTCCTTGAAGAAGTGGGCAAGGAAACCGTGGGTGGCACGCATTGCGAGTACCGCGTCCTCATGCCACCAGTCTCGAGGATTCTTCGCGATACCCAGAATCGGTGTTAGGGGACGCTCAGCTGTTTGCTCGCCATCAGGATCTCCGATCCACCGCACTCGTCTTGATTTTGGATGCACGTAGTCATCTCTTAGCTTCTTCAATTCGCCAATAGACTGCACGTGCCTATCGCCACGAGAGATGGACTTGTTCCGAAATTTCGTTCTCAGGTAGAAATCGAACTTGGCGACAACCGACAGACGATCAACCTCCTTGTATACGGAGTTCTCCAGACGGAGGTCGTCTATACAGCAATTGGCGACCACCTCTGGGAGTACCAAAGTATTCAAAAGAGCTGCGCGTGCAAGCGAATTTGCAAGCTCCGTACCCGGGTTCAGCTCTGAGGCTTCAATCAAAAGCAGACTGTCTTCGACAAGCATCCAAAAGCTTCTTTCAAAGTCTTCGCGAACGGTACTCATTCAGCGCCTCTTTGCGACCGGACCTCATCTTCCCATCATTCAAGGCGCCCTTTGAACATTCAACGGTCTGGGAGCGTGGTCCGCTGGCCCCGCAGACGCCATTACGCACTGACGATGCGCAACGCAAAAAAAAGACCTGCATCTTGCGATGCAGGTCTCTTCAAAGTGGCGCCCGAAGTTGGACTCGAACCAACGACCCCCTGATTAACAGTCAAGTGCTCTAACCGGCTGAGCTATTCGGGCAGACGACTAGTATAACCACTCTTCACGCGCGATGGTAGGGGTGATTGGCAATCATTGCGGCAGCCCGATACAACTGCTCGGCCACCACCAGGCGTACCAGCATGTGTGGCAGCGTCAGCGGTCCGATCGACCACTTCTCGTCGGCCAGCGCGGAGACTTCCGGCGAATGCCCTTCCGGGCCACCGATCAGGAACGCCAGGTCCCTGCCCTGCCCGCGCCAGTGTTCCAGGCGCTGTGCCAGCTGTTCGGAACTGAGCTGGCGACCCGGCACATCCAGCGCCACTACATAGGCATTCTTCGGCAGCGCAGCGATCACCCGCTTGCCTTCATCTTCAATGGCGCGGCGCGGATCACGGCCTTTGCCGCGCAGGCCGGGCTCGATTTCCACCAGCTCGAACGGCAGCCAGTGCGACAGCCGCTTCTGGTACTCGGCGAAGCCCTGCGCCACCCAGCTGGGGGCGCGTTCACCGGTGGCGATCAGGCGGGCTTTCATCAATGGTCCTCCAAAACGTCGACTGCGCCATCGGCGCCGTCGAAGGGATGCATCAACGCGTGGCTCAAGCCACTTCGTCGTCGCTGGACGGCGGCTGGTCACCGACTGTCCACAGGCGCTCGAGGGCGTAGAACTCACGCACGCGCGGCAGCATCACATGGACGATCACGTCGCCCAGATCGACCAGCACCCACTCGGCTTCGCGCTCGCCTTCCACGCCCAGCGGCATCACGTCGATGTTCTTGGCGAAGCGCACCACTTCATCGGCAATCGACTTGACGTGGCGGGTCGAGGTGCCCGAAACAACAATCATGTAGTCGGCAACGCTGGACCGGCCGCGCACGTCGATCTCGACCAGGTCCTTGGCCTTCAGGTCTTCGGTGGCTTGGCGGACGCTGGCCAGCAGTTCCGGCACGGACGGCGGCGGGCTGGGCAGATCGACCTTGATGGTCTGGGGCTGGGTCTGGTTGCTCAAAGTGGATCGACTCGATAAACGTGGGGGCGATTATACGGGGATGGCGCCGCTGCGCCATTCACGGCCTGGCCGGGCGGTACAGCCCGTGTGCAGCCACATAGTCCGCCACGCCGGGTGGCAGCAGGGCGCGCCAGGGGCCACCGCCGGCGATCTGCGAACGCACGGCGCTGGCCGATTCCTCGCGCAGCGGATGATGTAGGCGCAGGATGCGCCCGGCCGGGCTGGCGAACAGGGCCTGCTCGGTGTCGGCCCAGCGCCCTTCCAGCGCCTGGCCCAGCTCGCCATCCACCGCAGCCTGCAACGGGCTGCCCGGGCGCTCTGCCACCACGAAATGAGCCAGCCCGAACAACGCCTCCCACTCGTGCCAGCGGGACAGGCCAAGCAGGCTGTCGGCGCCGACCAGCCAAGCCAGCGGCCGGCTCGGACCCAGCTCGCCACGCAGCTCGCGCAGGGTGTCCACGGTATAGGACGGCCGACCGGGGAAACGCGCTGCACGGTCCAGCTCGCGGCGGTCCAGCAGCAGACCCGGTTCGTCACCGATGGCCAGCGACAGCATGGTGCAGCGCTGCTCGGCCGTGGCGCCGGGCACGGCCCGGTGCGGCGGATCGGCGGCCGGCAGCATGCGCACGGCAACCTGCAGTTCGTCGCGGGCAGCCCGCGCGATCGCCAGGTGCCCGAGGTGCACCGGATCAAAGGTGCCCCCGTAATAGATCCGCAGGCTCATTGCTCAGGCCCGCGCCAGCAGGCGCACGGCACGCGGTTCGGCCACGGCCACCAGCAGGCGCTCCAGCGCCAGCCAGGCATCACCGTCGGCGCGCCCCTTGGCGATGCGGTCGACCAGCCCGGCTTCGGCCACGAAGCGCTCCCAGCGCTTGCTTTCCGGATGCCGCTGCAGCGCGCGCTTGTACGGCGCCTGCCGCGATTCCCAGATGCCGCGCGATTTCATTTCGGCGGCCAGGTTGCCGCCACGGCCCTGCACCCGGGCCAGGCCAGCACCGGCCAGCAGTTCGCGGATCACCATCGGCATCAGTGCAGCCACCGCCTCACCCTCGCCGCGCAGGCCGGCCAGCATGCGCAGCACCGCCGGCGGTTGCCCGGAGAACGTCGCCTCCACCAGCCGGAACACGTCATAGCGCGCGGCGTCGGCCACCAGCGATTCCATCCGTTCCACGTCCAGCGGCTGGCCGTCGGCCAACAGCGCCAGCTTGTCGATTTCCTGGGCGGCAGCCAGCAGATTGCCTTCCACCCGCTCGGCCAGGCGCTGCACGGCGGCCGGGTCCGCGCGCAGGCCCTTGCCACGCAGGCGGCGCTCGATCCAGTCCGGCAATTCGTGCGGCTTGATCGCCCAGGCCACCGACAGCACGCCGATGCGGTTGACCGCCTCGGCCCACTTGCCCTGGTGGGCCTTGCTCCATTCGTTGGCGGTAATCATCAGCACCACGTCCGGCGCCGGATTGGCGCAGAACTGGCTGATCACCTCGGCCCCGTCCTTGCCCGGCTTGCCGCTGGGCAGGCGCACCTCGACCAGGCGGCGGGCGCTGAATAGGCTGGGCGCGTTGAAGCTGGCGTCGAGCTGGTTCCAGTCGAAATCACGGCCATCGGCGTCGAACACTTCCCGCTCGCCGATGCCGGCGGCGCGCGCGCGCGCGCGGATGGCGTCGGCCGCCTCAAGCACGCGCAGGGTTTCCGGGCCGGCAATCAGGTAGGCCGGCGCCAGCGCGGTATCAGCGCCCTGGCTGGCCAGCTGCTCCGGACGCAGTTCCATCGTCGCGGCTCAGTGCTTGGCTGCGGGGACCGGTTCGGCCGGCTCCGCACCTTCAACCGGCTTGTCCTTCGGCGCCGACAGGCTGCCGCCCTTCTCGATCTCGGCACGCACCACGCTGTCGATGCGGCGGATGATCGAGGCGGACATTTCCCGGCGCAGTTCATTGGCCAGGATTTCACGTTCGGTGGTGGTACCGGTGGCGTCGGTCGGCGGTGACACGTAGTCGCGCGACAGCTCGATCACCTGCTGTGGCACCAGCTCGCTGCCGTCTTCGCGACGGAAGATGAAGATCACCGCGTAGCGCAGGCTGTATTCCTGCGCACGGCCCTGCGAGTCGATGGCGATCGGCAGGTCGCCCCAGCGTTCGGACAGCACCTGCAGCTGGGTACTGGGTTCCTTGCTGTCCTCATCGGCCAGCCTGGCGCCGGACGCCAGCAGGCTGCGGTTGAGCAGCTTGACCAGTTCGCTGTACGGCGCAGTGGAAACCACCTTCACCGGTGCCGTGTCGGTCGGCAGCATCAGCTTGTTGCGCAGATGGAAACCGCAGCCGGCAAGGCCGAGGACAAGAACGAGAGCAAGCAGGATTCGGGTCATGGAGACAGTCTGGCGGAGCCGGGCGATCACGGCAACACACAGCGTGCCCGAAGCGGCGTGAATGCAGGGCCATCATACGCCTGGCCCTGCACCGGAATGGCACCGGCCACCATACGGGTGGCCGGTGCGGGGTACATCAGGCGGCGACGATGTTCACGATCTTGCCGGGCACGATGATGATCTTGCGCACCGTCAGGCCTTCCATGAACTTGGCCGCGTTGGGCTCGGCCAGGGCGAGTGCCTCGACCTGCTCGCGCGCGGCGTCGGCCGCCACGTCGATGGTGCCACGCAGCTTGCCGTTGACCTGCACGGCCAGGGTCAGCGCGTCGCGCACCAGCGCACCGGCATCAGCCTGCGGGAACGGCTGGTCTTCCAGCAGGGTCTCGCCGTGGCCCAGCACCTGCCACAGGGCATGGCTGGCATGCGGGGTGATCGGGTTGAGCAGCAGCACGACGGCCTGCAGCGCTTCCTGGCGCACCGCACGCCCCTGCGCACTGCCGTCCTCGAACTTGGCCAGCGCGTTCATTAGTTCCATCACCGCGGCAATGGCGGTGTTGAAGCTGTGGCGGCGGCCATAGTCGTCACCGACCTTGCCGATGGTCTCGTGGGTCTTGCGGCGCAGTGCCTTCTGGTTGGCATCCAGTGCTGCGACATCCAGTGCCGGAGCGGCACCGTCGGCAGCATGCTTCTGCACCTGGGCCCACAGGCGGCGCAGGAAGCGGGCCATGCCATCCACGCCGGCTTCGTTCCACTCCAGCGACTGTTCCGGCGGCGCGGCGAACATCGAGAACAGGCGCACGGTGTCGGCGCCGTACTTGTCGACCATCGCCTGCGGGTCCACGCCGTTGTTCTTCGACTTGGACATCTTCTCGGTGCCACCGACCACCACCGGCTGGCCGTCGGCGATCAGGGTGGCGCCGGTGATGCGGCCGCGCTCGTCACGCTGCACTTCCACATCGGCCGGGTTGATCCAGTCCTTCGAGCCGTCCGGGTTCGGGCGGTAGTAGGTCTCGGCAATCACCATGCCCTGGCACAGCAGGTTGCGCGCCGGTTCGTTGCTGTCCACCATCCGCGCGTCGCGCAGCAGCTTGTGGTAGAAGCGGAAATACATCAGGTGCAGGATCGCGTGCTCGATGCCACCGATGTACTGGTCCACCGGCAGCCAGTAGTTGCCGCGCTTGTCGACCGCGTCACGGGCACCCGGCGAGGTGTAACGGGCGTAGTACCAGCTCGACTCCATGAAGGTGTCGAAGGTATCGGTCTCGCGCTCGGCCGCACCGCCGCAGTCCGGGCAGGTGGTCTTGCGCCATTCCGGATCGGTCTTGATCGGCGAACCGGTACCCGAGAACGCCACGTCCTCCGGCAGCACCACCGGCAGCTGTTCTTCCGGCACCGGCACCGCGCCGCACTTGGCGCAGTAGATCACCGGAATCGGGCAGCCCCAGTAACGCTGGCGGCTCACGCCCCAGTCGCGCAGGCGGTAGTTGACGCGACGCTGGCCCTGGGCCTTGCGTTCGAAACGTTCGGCCAGCGCTTCGAAGGCGCCCTGGAAGTCCAGGCCGTCGAACTCGGCCGAATTCACCAGTTCAAAGGCACGGCTCTTGTCGCTGTACCAGTCCTGCCAGCGGCTGCCGTCCCAGCTGCGCTCCTCTTCGGTGCGCGCGTCCTTCAGGGCAATGACCTGCTTGATCGGCAGGCCGTACTTGTTGGCCACTTCGTTGTCGCGCTGGTCGTGGCCCGGAACGGCCATCACCGCGCCGGTGCCGTAGCCCATCAGCACGAAGTTGGCGACCCACACCGGCACCGGCTCGCCGGTGACCGGATGCAGCGCGCGCAGGCCGGTGTCCATGCCGCGCTTTTCCTGGGTTTCCAGCTCGGCCTCGGACACACCGCCCTGCTTCAGGTCGGCCAGCATCGCGGCCAGTTCCGGGTTGTTCTTCGCCGCATGCAGCGCCAGCGGATGTTCGGCGGCGATCGACACGAAGGTCACGCCCATCACGGTATCCGGACGAGTGGTGAACACGCGCAGCGGATCCAGCACGCCGCCGTCCACGTCACGTACGTCGAACTGGATTTCCAGGCCCTCGGAGCGGCCGATCCAGTTGCGCTGCATGGTCTTGACCGATTCCGGCCAGCCGTCCAGCTCGTCCAGGCCGTCCAGCAGTTCCTGGGCGTAATCGGTGATGCGCAGGAACCACTGCGGGATCTCGCGCTTCTCGACCAGGGCGCCGGAGCGCCAGCCGCGGCCATCGATGACCTGCTCGTTGGCCAGCACGGTCTGGTCGACCGGGTCCCAGTTCACCACCGCGTTGCGGCGGTAGGCCAGGCCCTTGCGCATCAGGCGGGTGAACATGCGCTGCTCGTGGACGTAATAGTCCGGGCGGCAGGTGGCGAACTCGCGCGACCAGTCGATGGCATAGCCCAGCGACTTCAGCTGGCTGCGCATGTGGTCGATGTTCTTGTAGGTCCACGCCGCCGGCGCGGTCTTGTTCTTGATCGCGGCGTTTTCCGCCGGCAGGCCGAACGCGTCCCAGCCCATCGGCTGCAGCACGTTATGACCCGTCATGCGCTTGTAGCGGCTGATCACGTCGCCAATCGTGTAATTGCGCACGTGGCCCATGTGCAGCGCACCGGACGGGTACGGAAGCATCGACAGGCAGTAGTACTTCGGCTTGTCCGAAGTCTCGTCGACCTCGAAGGCACGGGTGGCGTCCCAGTACTGCTGGGCGTCGGATTCAACCTGCTGCGGGTCGTAGGCGTTGGTTTCAGCGCTGGTCATGGAACACGCGGTTGCGGCGGCAAAGCGGTACAGCGTACCGCAGTGCGGCAAACGTCTCCAATCCTGCCTGCCGGATGCCGGCGCCGCGGGCGTCCGGCGCCGGTCTCAGCGCGGTCGCGACAGTGGCAGCGCCAAGGCCAGCCAGACCGCCCAGCAGGCGAACGCAAGCCGTTGTGCCAGCGGCGCCGGCAGCACGCCCTGCAGGGCAAACGCCGCCAGCGCGGCCAGCACGCCACAGGCGAGCGCCACGGCGCCCAGCGCGCGCCCATGCGCCTGGCGCACCTGCGACGTGCCCAGCAACAAGGTCCCGGCGACAAAACCCAGCACCCAGATCATCCAGGCGCTGGCATGCAGCTGGCTGGCCGGCCCGTGCAGGTCGTCCACATCCAGCGGCAGCAACCCCATCGCGGCGAACGCCAACCCGGCCAGCAGCAGCATCTGGCTGCCCACCCGCGGCGCCCAGCCGGCGGTTGCCGGCAGCCTGCGGCGCAGGCACTCGGCCACAACCACCGCAAGCAGCCCCGGCAGCACGAAGCCCAGCAGATTGAAGGCCAGCGCATGCGGCACCCCCTGTGCCCCCAGCAGCGCTACCGGGTGGCGGGCCTGCGCGTAGCCGTCCAGGCCGGCACCGAAACCGAGCACCGCCAGCACGAACAGCAGCGCGGCGACCAGGCCGGACAGGCCGGACAGGCGCAGCAACGGGGACAGGGACGACATGCAGGCTCCGGAAAGAACGGCGACAGGAAGCCTGCATTGTCAGGCATTTACTACAACCCGGGTTGAGACCGGCATCGATCGTCACCATAGAATCGGTCTCCAGACGCCAAACGATGCTTCCCCCCATGACCGAGACGACCTACGTATTCGACGCCACCACTGCGACCTTCGAGGCCGAAGTCCTGCAGAAGTCGCTGCAGACGCCGGTGCTGGTCGACTTCTGGGCCACCTGGTGCGGGCCGTGCAAGACCCTGGGGCCGATGCTGGAAAAGCTGGCTGCCGAGTACAACGGCGCCTTCGAACTGGCCAAGGTCGACGTCGACAAGGAACAGCAGATCGCCGCCGCCTTCCAGATCCGCTCGGTACCGACCGTGTTCCTGGTCAAGGGCGGACAGCTGGTGGACGGCTTCCCAGGGGCCATCCCGGAAGGCCAACTGCGTGAGTTCCTGGCCCAGCACGGCATCGTGCCGGCCGACATCGGCGACGCCGTCGCCGAAGATGAAGCCCCGCTGGACCCGCAGGCGCAGGTAGACGTACTGCGCGCGCAGATCGCCGCCGAGCCGGACAAGGACGAGCTGAAACTCGACCTGGCGCTGGCCCTGCTGCAGATCGGTGGCGTCGATGAAGCCAGCCTGCTGATTGACGGCCTGCCCGCCAATCTGGCCACCGACGACCGTGCGGTGCGTGCACGCGCCCGGCTGGCCTTCGCCTCGGCCCTGAAGGACGCCCCGGCCGCTGAAGTGCTGGACGCCCGCATCGCCACCGATGGCAAGGACCTCAAGGCACGCCACCTGCGCGGCGTGCAGCTGCTGCTCGGTGGCCACGACGAAGCCGCGCTGACCCAGTTCCTGGAAATGCTGCGGATCGACCGCACGTTCGAGGACGGACTGCCGCGCAAGGCCCTGATCGACGCCTTCAATGTGATCTCCGACGAGGACCTGGTCGGCCAGTACCGCCGCCGGATGGCCTCCCTGCTGTTCTGAACGGAAACCCACTTCGTTCAGAATCCCTGCACTGAACGCGGGCAATAATGCGCGGGATGGCGGCCGTACGGCCGCCACGATCCGTTCGGGGGGATGAGGTCGGGGCCATGGGGTCTTGCAGCTGCGCCCCCGCATTGCCGGGATTGCAAACTGTGACCTTCGTCCGCTCGCTGTCGTTCGCCATGCGCTTCCAGGGCGCGCTGCTCTGCGCTCTTCTCTTCCTGCCGGCCATCGCCGCCGCCCAGGACTGGAACTACCGGGTCCGTCCCGGCGATACCCTGTGGGATCTGGGAGGCCTGTACCTCAAGCCCTCGGTGCGCTGGCAGCAGCTGCAACAGCACAACCGCATCGACAACCCCTACCAGCTGCCGCCGGGCCAGCTGCTGCGCTTCCCGATCAGCTGGCTGCGCATCGAACCGGCACCTGCCCGCGTGCTGTCGGTGCGCGGCAAGGTCGAATTGTCCGGCGCCGATGGCAGCGCCACGCGCGCGATACTCGCCGGGGAACAACTTCGCATTGGTGACACCGTGCAGACCGAAGGCGACTCCAGCGTCACGCTTGAATTCGCCGACGCCTCGCGCCTGCAGCTGCGCGAGTATTCCCGGCTGCGCCTGGACCAGCTCAGCCGCTACGGCCACACCGGCATGGTCGATACCCGCCTGCGCCTCCAGCAGGGCCGCGCGAGCAACCGGGTGACACCTGCCCGTGGCCCGGCCTCGCGCTACATCATCGATGCACCTACGGCGACCAGCAGCGTGCGCGGTACCGTATTCCGGGTCAGCGCCGGTGACACCGGCCACGTCGCTGCCACCGAGGTACTGCAGGGCAAGGTGCAGGTCGGCAACACCCACGGCAAACGCCTGGTCCAGCCTGGACAGGCCAGCCGCAGCATCAGCGCCGATGCCGCACCGGACGCTGTCTCCGCCCTTCTTCCCGCGCCGCAGCTGCGCAGCGACGATGTGCGCCTGGCGCCCCTGCCGACCCTGCTCGCCTGGGACCCCGTCGACGGCGCCGCGCGCTACCGTGTGGAAGTGGTGCAGGCAGCGACGCCGGAAATCCTGCTGTTTGCCGCCACCACTGCCGACACCCGGCTGGCGATCGGTGACCTGCCCCCCGGCCAGTTGCGCATCCTGTTGCGCGCCGTGGATGCGCAGGGCGTGGAAGGCCTCGACGCCAGCGCCGATTTCGAACTCAGCGACCAGCCCCCGCCGCCGCTCACCGTGACCCCCCTGCATGGGCAGACCGTCAACAGCGACCGCCCGCGCTTCCGTTGGAGCCAGGCGCCGGGCGCGCGCAGCAGCGTGCTGCAGATCGCCGCCGAGCCGAGCTTCGTGCAGCCGCTGCAGGAACAGAGCACCCAAGGCACCGACCTGCGCCTGGCGCAGCCGCTGCCGCCCGGCGAGTACTTCTGGCGGGTGGCGTCGCGCGATGGCAACGGCCACCAGGGACGTTACGGCCAGGCCCTGCCCCTGCAACTGAGCAATGAACCGGTCGACCCTGCCCTGCAGCCGCCTGAAGCAGCGCATGGCGAGCTGACCCTGCGCTGGCAGGCCGGCAGCGAAGGCCAGCAGTACCGGGTGCAGGTGGACCGTCGTGGCGACTTCAGCACGCCCCTGGTCGACCAGACCGTGAGCGAGCCGCAGGTCAGCTTCAAGCGGCCGTGGAGCGGCACCCTGCATGTGCGTGTGCAGTACATCGACGACGACGGTCATGCGGGCGAGTACTCACCGGCCCAGCAGATCAAGCTGCCCTGCCGCCTGTGCTACGGCGCCGGTGGTGGCGCCCTGCTGCTGTTGCTGTTGTTATGAGGCGCTCGCCGCTGCCGTGGTCGAAGCGGATCCTGCTGGCACTGCTGGCCGGCGTACTGACGGTGATCGCCAGCCAGGGCCAGTGGCTGTGGCGGCAGGACGAAGCCGCCTATGACGCCATGGTCGGCAACTGGGACTACCGCCCCGACCCCAGCGTGCTGATCGTGGCCATCGACGAGGGCAGCCTGCAGCGCATCGGCCAATGGCCCTGGCCCCGCTCGATCCATGCCCGCCTGCTGGACCGGCTGACCGACGCCGGTGCCGAGCGCGTCGCACTGGACCTGATGCTGTCCGAACCTGATCGACGCGACAGCCGCCAGGACGATGAACTGGCCGCAGCGATCCGCCGCAATGGCCGGGTGGTGCTGCCGGTACTCGCGGCGCCGGCCGCCGGCGACCGCATGGCCGAGGAAATGCTGCCGATTCCGCAGATCGCGGCCAGTGCCGCGGCGATCGGCCATACCGACGTGGAAGTGGATGGCGATGGCGTCGCGCGCGGTGTGTATCTGCATGCGGGCATCGGCCAGGCTCACTGGCCGGCACTGGGCCTGGCGCTGGCCGCCCTGCCGCCGGGCGCGGTGCACGGCCTGCCCGACCCTGATCCGCAGATCGGTTCGCCCTATCAATGGCGGCGCAACGACTACGTGCGCGTGCGCTATGCCGGGCCGCCCGAGCGCCTGCCACAGGTGTCCTATGCCGACGTGCTGGATGGTCACGTGGACATGGCGATGCTGCACGGTCGCCGCATCGTGGTAGGCATGACCGCCAGCGGCATCGCACCGCGGCTGCTGACCCCGACCACCCGCGAGTTCTGGATGAGCGGCAGTGAGTACCAGGCCAACATCGCGTCGATGCTGCTGCAGCACAAGCAGATCGATCTGCTGCCCCGCCTCTGGCAGCACGCCATCAGCGGCGTGCTGGTGGCGCTGTGCGTGATCCTGCTCGGCCTGCGCCTGCCATGGCTTGCTGCGCTGTGCTCGCTGCCGCTTCCACCGCTGCTGAGCTGGTTGCTGTTGCGCGCCGGTGACCTGTGGTGGGCACCGGCCAGCGCAATGCTGGGCATCCTGCTGGTGCTGCTGGCCTGGGCGATCTGGCGAGTCTCGGCCTGGCACCGCCTGGCCAATCGCGATGCGCTGACCGGTCTCGGCAATCGCCTGCGTTTCGAGCAGTCGCTGCAACAGGAATGCGATGCCGCGCGACGCAGTGGCAAATCCCTGAGCCTCGCGCTGATCGACGTTGACCATTTCAAGCGCCACAACGACCGCCACGGGCATCAGGTCGGTGACCGCGTGCTGCGCGATGTCGCGCGCCTGATCGGTGCACATGCGCGACGTCCACGCGACATGGCCGCGCGCTACGGTGGCGATGAGTTCGCACTGGTGCTGCCGGATACCCCGGCCGAAGGCGCACGCCAGGTCATCGAGGACCTGATCGCCTGCGTGCGTGCACTGCCGGCGCCTGGTGACGGCGGCGAAGCAGGCGTCACCCTCACCATCGGCGTGTTCACCCGCGTACCCGACGGCACGCTGCAACCGCACCATTTCGTCGAAGGCGCCGACACCGCGTTGTACCAGGCCAAGGCCAACGGCCGCGACGGGTATGTGATCGACGGCGAGGCATGACCCTCGCCGCCCGGGGTGCAACATACGCATGCGAATGGTTAGACTGGGCGCCTCGCCCTGCGCTCCCGGATCCGCATGAACGCCCGCCTGTTCCGCTTCGGCATCAATCTCTGGCCGCCGTTCCTGTTCACCGGCATCCACGTCACCCGCATCACGCCGGACTACCGGCAGATCGATGTCGAACTGCGCCTGCGACCATGGAACCGCAACTACGTCGGTACCCACTTCGGTGGCAGCCTGTTCGCGATGACCGATCCGTTCTGGATGCTCGGCCTGCTGCACATCCTCGGCCGCGACTACTACGTGTGGGACCGCGCCGGCGCCATCGACTTCCTCAAGCCGGGCCGTGGCATTGTGCGGACGTCGTTCCGCATCGACGACGCGCTGCTGGACGAACTGCGCGCCGAAGCGGCCAGTGGCGAGAAGGTGCTGCGCTGGTTCAGCAACGACGTGATCGATGAGAGTGGCGAGGTGGTCGCCCAGGTGCGCAAGCAGGTCTACCTGCGGTTGAAGCCACACGCACGCTGATCATCGCTTGGGCGCTATCCTCTGGCCTCTGCCATGGAGGCCCGGATGCGCCCGTACACCCTTGCTGCACTGCTGAGCACCCTGCCGTGCGCGGCCCATGCGCTGGACCTGCCGCCGGTGCAGTACCCGACGCTGCCGGCACAGGCTGCCACTGCCGCCGGCTTCGTGCCCAACGGCTGGACGCTTGAATCCAGCATCGAAGGCGATCTCGACCAGGATGGCCGCGCTGATCTGGTCCTGGTACTGCGCCAGCAGGACCCGCGCAACGTCATCGAACACGACGGCTTCGGCCCGTCCCCGCATGACAGCAACCCGCGCATTCTCGCCGTGGCGTGGTCACGGCCAACCGGCTATGTGCTGGCGGTGCAGGACCATCAGCTGATTCCGCGCCCGGAGAACCCGGTGATGAGCGATCCGCTTGAAGAAGGGGGTGTCAGCATCCAGCGTGGCACGTTGAAGGTCGCGCTGTTTTCATTCGCCAGCGCCGGAAGCTGGTCGATGGGTACCACCGCCTTCACTTTCCGCTGGCAGGACGGCGCGTTCGCGCTGATCGGCTACGACCAGGATTCGGTGATGCGCAATTCCGGAAAGACCGAATCGCTGAGCGTGAACTTCTCCACGCGCAAGGTAAGGCGCGTCGAAGGCAGCATCGAGAACGACAAGGACAGCGTGCGCTGGCAGCCACTGCGCGGCACCCGTCGCTGGACGCTGCAGACGGTCGGCGATGGCTGGGCATTCGATCCGCA